>JAQTMA010000325.1:2250-4206 GCA_028714615.1 Anaerolineaceae bacterium
AAATCAAGGATCGTATTCTTTCCCTGCTGATTTAGAAAGACTGCAATGTCTCCGAATTGCAAGTTCGCGTCGATCAGAGCTACTCGAGTTTCAGGGTTTTGCATGTAGACGGCAACGTTCGTAGCGATGGTCGTTGTCCCGGTACCACCTTTCGGGCAATAAATAACCACGATCTTTCCCCCAACCTTAGAACCGGCGCCTTGCCCGTTCGCGTTCGGCGATCCTGCCTGATTGACCCCCGAAGTTGCTTTCCCTCGTTCCTCCTGCGCCATGACCGCTGCCCTGCGGATGGCTGTAGTTAGCTCATCGATCATGGGGGGTTTGGTAAGGAAATCTCGTGCGCCCGCCAACATCGCCTTACGCAGGTAGTTATTATCTCCCTGTACCGAGAGAATGATGACCTGGGTAATCGGATGCTTCTTCCGTATGATTTCGGTAACCTGGATACCGTCCATGTCCGGCATATTGATGTCCATGATGACGACATCGGGCTTGGTTTCCTGAACCAGTTCAATCGCTTCATGGCCGGTGCGAGCTGCACCGACCACTTCCATATCACCTTCAAATTGTAATAATCTACGGATGTTCTCCCGCGTTTCGGGGATATCATCAACGATTAAAACCCGGATTTTCGCGTTATTCGCCATGAGGTCAATTCCGCCATCATACCTGTGTAGAATCTTATCGATACTTCCTGATTAGGGCTGGGTTCACGAACCTCAGCCCCTCTCAGGTGATCTTTACTTTCCAGCCTTTATTGCGGCTGCTGCTGTGTACTACTTAAGTCGTGTTCGAGCCACGGGGCTGTCAGGTACCGTACCCCGGGATCCAGTCCATAAGGCAATTTGGCTGGGATCGGGATATTATATTGGTCCATCAAATATTGCAGGGTAACCGCCTCAGTCTGAATCCGCGTATTGTCACCCGCGCCGCGCAATACCAGTGTGAGCTGTGCGCCGCTTGTTGGGAGCTTCGCCTGGTCGGCAATATTGACCGAGCGTTGCGAGATCAGGTAGTTTAGCGTCACTGCATCTTGCGGGGTAACGATTAAGGTGATGACATCTGGCTTCTTGGGTTGTTCCGCGGCAACTGCCGGCTGTTGCCCACCGGCAGCAGGCGTGGGTGCCGCAACCGGGGCGACGACCGTAGGCACACCGGGTATGGGGAAATCACCCACCTGGAGTACGATGGCATCTTGAAGCATGGTTTGGGTCACCATCCGGGGGCGTTGTGCTTCTGATGGCACCACGTAAACAGGCTGGTTGAGCGTGGCGTCTAATTCACCTCGCCCGGCTGGGGAAGGACCCGAAGCGGTAATTCCTGCCGTCAATGTGGTTGCACCCTGCGGTATCGTACCGGGCGCCGTTACAACCGCCGTGTTGTTCGGTAAGATGGTCTGGAAATTGGTATCCAGGTCCGCGAACAACAGGGTTGCAATAATATTGACGTGATCTCCGGCTTGGGGTGCATATGAGACGCTGGAAAGCCGGTTGATGGGGATGGAAATTGCCACCAGGCCCTTCGGGATTTGGAACGCTGCCGCCGACCCTTCAACGCTTTCGGCAACTAAACTACTCGTCACCGGAACCTTTGCTTCCAGGTCATATTTTAGCCGTTTCCCAACCAATTCAGTGGTAGTTGAGAAGAACGTCCCCGGGTCCATGTTCTTCTTCGGGTAGGGGATTGCCGTTAACATCTCTTCCGTTAACGGAATTCCTCGCTGAACCTTCTGGCTGGTGACGACGATGTTAGACATTTCTTCCTGGATTGCTTGCGTTGGAGCTGGCTGGATGCCTAAACCCGCTCCTCCAGTCCCCCGGAGGAACAATGCCCAAACAAGCACCAATCCTAAGATCAATATGAGTCCGATAATAATCAGAACTCGTCCCCTGCCCCTCGCTCCCGAAGTCATAAATCCCCTCCTGTGTTGTAAAATGCAACTCTGGATATACAAAC
>JAQTMA010000326.1 GCA_028714615.1 Anaerolineaceae bacterium
TTGGCGCTACTAACAACCGTTACAGACCGCTCTGAGGTGTCCACGACGAAGCTTTCCCACCATAATCCATTGCACAAGGACTCCTTGTCGCAGCAACTCGAAGAACTAACCCTTCCCTTGTCACGCTCCTGTGCCTGAGCTATAATTTAGTTTTGCACAAAATCGATGGAAATGAACGAGGTTGAGAAATGATTGATGTCAATGATTTGCGGAAGGGTGTGACGTTTGAGTTCGATGGCTCGCTCTTTAAAGTGTTGGATTACTCTCACAATAAACCGGGCCGCGGCAACGCCACCATTCGCGTAAAAATCCGCGACCTGCGGACTGGCTCTACGCTGGAAAAAACCTTCCAATCCGGAGACCGGGTTCAAGACGTTCGCCTCGAGTTCCACACCGTCCAATACCTGTATCGGGATGGCGATTTGTTTTACTTCATGGATACCGAAACTTTTGAGCAGCCCGGTATCTCGGGGAAAATCCTCGGTGATGCATCCGGTTTCCTCAAAGAGGGTATGGAGGTCAAATTAACTTATTACAACAATGATCCAATCGACATCGACCTGCCTACCTCTGTTGACTTGCTCGTTACACAGGCTGAAGCAGCCGTGAAAGGCGATACAGCCACTGGCGTGACCAAGCGAGTGAAAACAGAGACCGGCCAGGAAGTGCAGGTACCCTATTTCGTAAAAGAGGGTGACACTATCCGAGTTGATACCCGCAACGGGACATACGTCACTCGCGTTTAACCCTGCATGTCTCTAACGGGCTCAACCGGTACCAACGGATCGCAGCATCATGATGATGATGATAAGTTATCCAGTCCCCGTCTGGGGACATCTTTTTAAGATCGTTAGATCGGATTTAACCAATCCATGAAAACACCTGCCGGTAAGGAATGCCGCTATTTCTACGGAGATTACCGCCGTGGGCGCAACCATGAAGAATGTCGCCTCCTGGAGGATGCTACCCCCCGCCAGGTTTGGGCGCCCGACTTGTGCCGTACCTGCCCGGTTCCTGAAATCTTGATGGCTAATGCCTGCCCCAACATGATCTTGGAGGGTAAAGTCAAGCGCGGCTTTATTGGGATCGGCCGGGGAGTGCAAGTTACGGCATACTGCACTTTAAGCAAAACTATCGTGGCCGAACCTGAAGTAGGTTGTGGACAATGTCATCCGCTCCCCTTCGCGTTTACTGAAAGCGAACATGACCCTCACCCTCCTGCTTGACCTTGACGATACCCTACTCAATAACCCTTTCGACACTTTCACCCCGCTCTATCTCCAAGCGTTGGGAAATCACTTGAGTGATTCAATTCCTCCTGACCGGATGGTGAGAACCCTACTGAACGCAACTCAAGCGATGATCCTCAATCAACGCCCCGACATCACCCTGGAGCATGTTTTTGATTCGGAGTTCTATCCGTCATTGGGCCTGGAGAAAGCCAATCTTAGTGAGTTGATTAACTCGTTTTATTCACAGGTTTTTCCTGGCCTGCAATCTGTCACCGCTCCGCGCCCGGCGGCTGTCGATCTCGTCCGGCAAGCTTTCAAGCGCGGTTATCGAGTGGTCATTGCTACCAACCCATTGTTCCCGCGCACGGCCATCCACCAGCGGCTCGCTTGGGCCGGGTTAGCCCCGGTGGATACCCCTTTCGATTTGGTCACCAGTTTTGAAACTTTTCACTTTGCCAAACCAAACCCGGCATATTACGCCGAAATCCTGGCCCAGTTGGGCTGGCCAGATGGTCCAGCCGTAATGGTCGGAAATGATCCCGAAAATGATATTGCCCCGGCTGCCCAAGCCGGTCTGTATACGTATCTCCTGAGCTCTGACGACCCCCAATCTGCACACCCCGCGTACCCTAATGGCGCCGGCCCCCTCAAAAGCCTGCTTCCCTGGTTAGAGAAACTGGTTTCTCCGATGATCCAGGCGGAATCGATCCGTCCAACAGCGCTGATTTCCATTCTCAAGACTACCCCGGCAGCCTTACTCCATTTTACGAGGCAGCTCGGTCCAGAAAACTGGGGTTACCGGTCTCATCCCGGGGATTGGACCCTCATCGAGATCATCTGCCACCTGCGCGATGTTGCAAAAGAAGTCGACTTGCCCCGTGTCGAAATGGTGCTCAACGATCAAAACCCCTTCATTCCTGGAATAGTGACCGACCCGTGGGCAAAAGAGCGCGATTACGCCCACCAGGATGGAGCACAGGCATTACATACCTTTATTGATAACCGCATCCGTCTGTTGGATATCCTGGAGCATCTGAACTCGGAGGAATGGGATCGTCCTGCCAGGCACGCAATATTCGGTCCGACCCGCTTGCGTGAGCTGGTGGGTTTCATCACCACCCACGATCGCGCTCACATCCAACAAAGTTATCGCACATTCCAGGGCATTTTCCACCGGGTACCTTCATCTGATAAGATGACGAATTAATCATTCGGATATAAGCGAAATATATTTCCTTTTTGGATAGAATATCTATTAAATATCGATTAATATATGAGGCTTACCACCCTAATTGGGGTGAATAATTGGTATAATATTCAGCAGCAGTCATCCATATGTGGATGTCGGCATGATGTTCGGAGGTATATGTGAATTCACGCAACCAATCGTATGTGATTTACCTGTTGTTATTTGTAGCCATTATCGCCATGGTGGTTTACAACTTCAAACAACAGAGCACCACCAATAATGCCTGGACAATCAACCAGGTTGCTTCGGATGTTCAGCAAGGGAAAATTGAGCGCATCGTCGAGGACGATAATACTCTCCACGTTATTTATTCGGACGGTAGCAGCAAGGATTCTCACAAAGAACCGAACTCAACCCTGGTAGATCAGCTCATTAGTTTGGGGGTCACTTCAACCCAATTATCGCCTGATAAAATAAAGATTGAGATCAAACCACCGAGCGCCTGGCTTGGGGTCGCAACTGCCTTGGGATACATTCTCCCCTTCTTAATTTTGGCAGGCGTATTCTGGTTCATTTTCCGGCAGGCACAAGGTAGCAATAACGCAGCCATGTCCTTCGGTAAGTCCCGGGCGCGCATGTTCAGTGGAGACCAGCCCACCGTCACATTCGAGGACGTAGCTGGGGTCGAAGAAGCTAAGGAAGAATTGAAAGAAGTGGTTGAATTCCTGCGGGAGCCGCAGAAATTCATCTCGCTTGGCGCCCGCATCCCCAAAGGTGTTCTGTTGGTTGGACCTCCCGGAACCGGGAAGACCTTGCTCGCAAAAGCCGTTTCTGGTGAAGCGGGTGTGCCTTTCTTCTCCATCTCCGGCTCAGAGTTCGTGGAGATGTTCGTGGGCGTCGGCGCCAGCCGTGTACGCGACCTGTTTGATCAGGCCAAGCGTCATTCTCCCTGCATTGTCTTCGTTGATGAAATTGATGCGGTCGGCCGCCAACGTGGCGCGGGTTTGGGCGGTAGCCACGATGAACGTGAGCAAACCCTCAACCAGATGTTGGTCGAGATGGACGGCTTTGACACGGATACCAACGTAATCATCATGGCTGCTACCAACCGGCCAGATATCCTGGATCCAGCCTTACTTCGCCCCGGTCGTTTCGACCGCCGCGTTGTCCTCGATCGTCCAGATATGCGCGGGCGCGAAGCCATCCTGAAGGTGCATGCAAAAGGGAAACCCCTTGCTCCTGGAGTCGACCTGGGTCTGCTTGCCCGAGCTACTCCGGGTTTCGTTGGCGCTGATCTTGAAAACCTGGTAAACGAGGCTGCCATTCTGGCTGCCCGTGGCAACAAGCATTCCATTTCACAACCCGAGTTTGAAGAGGCTATCGAGCGCGTCATTGCCGGGCCAGAACGCAAAAGCCGCCTGATCTCCGAAGCGGAGAAACGTATCGTCGCTTACCATGAAGCCGGGCATGCCGTTGTAATGAACACCTTACCCCAATCCGACCCTGTTCAGAAGGTGTCGATCATCGCCCGAGGGATGGCAGGAGGCTTCACGATGGCGCTGCCCGAAGAAGATCGAACCCTGATGCCTCGCAAGAAATTCCTGGCCGATATGATCGGCTTGCTGGGTGGGCGCGCCGCAGAGGAACTCGTCTTTGACGATATCACCTCCGGAGCTTCGAATGACATCGAACGCGTCACACAGTTAGCCCGCACAATGGTTACCCGCCTCGGGATGAGCGATGAGCTCGGCCCGATGGT
>JAQTMA010000327.1 GCA_028714615.1 Anaerolineaceae bacterium
ACCAACTGCTGCCGTAGTCTGGCGCTGGTGAAATCCATGAGGGCGACCACGACGACGATAAAGAGGATGACGGTGCCAGCCTTGTGGTACTGCAGCGAGCCGAAGAAGGTGGAGAGGGTGAGGCCGATGCCGCCGCCGCCGGCGAAGCCGATGATGGTGGCCATGCGGATGTTGATATCCCACTGGTAGATGAGGTAGGAGATGAAGGGGGGGACGATCTGGGGGAGGATGGCGAAAGAGATGATTTGGAAGATGTTGGCGCCGGTGGCGGCGACGGCTTCGATGGCGCCAGTCTCGATGTTCTCGATGGCTTCCGAGAAGAGCTTGCCGATGAGGCCGAAGGTGGTGACAGCCAGGGCAAGCATGCCGGCGAAAGGACCCACGCCAGCCCAGAAGATGAAGATGGCCACGTAGAGGAGGGCTTCGATGGAGCGCAGGAGGTTAAGCACGCCGCGGGCGAGGAGGTAAACGGCGCGCGAGGCGGGGTTGCGCCCGGTGATGTTCCTGGCGGCCAGGAAGCTGAAAGGCAGGGCGGCCAGCGCACCCAGGGTGGTGGCGAGCATGGCCTGGAAGATGGTGATCAGCATTTGCCTGGTGACGAGGGCGAGGACGGCGGGGCTCAGATCGATCTTGAGGAAATCGGTGACCAGGCGGGCGAAAGTGGGGCCTGGGTTGAAAAGCTCCGCGAGGTCGATCTTGGTCAGGTTCCAGAAATAAACCAGCACGACTGCGCCGAGCAGGACATAAAAGGCCTTGCCGAGCGCGGAGAGAGCAGGGAAGCGGGGCGGTTTGCGGACGGGCTGATCGCTGAGGATGCTATCGCGCCAGCGCTCACTGACGTAGTCGACGAGAATGATGACGACGGCCACGGCCCAGAGGGCGGTGGCGTACTGCTGGTAAGCGCCCAGGCGGACGGTTTCGACGACGAAGAAGCCGATGCCGCCGCCTGCGACAAAACCGATGATGGTGGCGGAGCGCATGTTGATATCCCAGCGCAGGAGGGAATAAGCCAGGAAGGGAGGCACGATCTGGGGGAGGACACCGTAGCGGATGGTTTGCAGCAGGTTTGCGCCGGTGGCGGTGAGGGCTTCGACCGGGCCGGGGTCGATGTGCTCGATCTCTTCGGAGAAGAGCTTGCCCAGGGCGGCGATGGAGTGGATGGAGAGGGCGATGACGCCGGCGTAGGTGCCCTGGCCGACCCAGACGATGACGATCAGCCCCCAGACGATGGTATCGACGGCGCGCACGACGTTGAGGAGGGTGCGGGTGAGGTAATAGATGGCCAAGCCGCCCGGGAAGCGCGACATGATATTGTGGGCGGCGAGGAAGCTGACCGGGATGGCCAGAATGGTGGAAAAGATGGTGGCCAGCAGGCCGATGGCGATGGTCTCGATCATGGTGCCGCTGTTGAAGAAGGTGACGTCTGTACCGCTGGGAGAGAGGCCCAGGCGCACCATCCAGCGCGGGGGAATGCCGGTCTTGATGCGCCCGAAGATGTCGCCCATGTTATCGCTGAGGCGGATGCTTTGGGCGGGGGTGCGGCCGGCCAGTTTGGCGGAGTAATAGTCGCCGATGCACTTCCATTCGCAGACGCGCGTCTCGCCGCCCACGTCGACGACGAAGATCTCGGGATTGACCAGCTTGTTCAGGACGATCTTGGCGTCAGGGAAGCGAGTGATGAGGCGGTCGAGCTTGATTTCGGTGACGTTCCAGGCAATGACATAGAGGATGATGGCAGCGAAGAGCACGGCAGGCAGAGCGGCGGACGGCTTGCCCTGGGCCTGGGTGCGGGCATCGAAGACGTTCCAGGCCCAGAAGAGGAGAAAGGGGAGCCAGAGCCAGGTGAAGGCGGCGGCGCCGAGCTGGAACTGCCCGACCTGGTCTTCGGTAAACGACCAGGCGACCAGGAAGCCCAGGAGGGCGGTGAGGACGAGGATGACGAGGCCCTTTTGGCGCCGCCCCAGGTAGGCCTGGCCGGCGCCGGGGACGAGCAGGGAGAGGATAGTCGCCAGGGTGGTGCGTTTATCGGTCACTGCGAGGGTTCTGTTCGTAGCCATCTCCTAAATAATCGAAACGCGCTCGGCTTCTTTTCCATAGATGGCTTTGAACTGGGCGTCGTCGATGGCCTGGGGGAGGCCCTCGAAGACCAGCAGGCCATCTTTGAGGGCGATGGCGCGGGTGGCGTAGCGGTGCACCAGGTCGAGGAAATGCAGGCTGCAGAGGACGGTGATGCCGCGTTCCTTATTGAGCTGCTCGAGGTACTTGAGGATGGAATGGGCCAGCACCGGATCGAGCGAGGCGACCGGCTCGTCAGCCAGGATCAGCCTGGGCTCCTGCATGAGAGCGCGGGCGATGCCGACGCGCTGCTGCTGTCCGCCGGACAGCGAATCGGCGCGCACGTGAGCTTTTTCCGACAGGCCTACCTGCTCCAGGCTATCCATGGCGCGCTGGCGGTCCTGGCGGGAGAAGAGGTAGGCCAGGCTGGGGAGAGTATTGACGTAGCCCAGGCGGCCGGCCAGCACATTGGTGAAAACGGAGGCGCGCTTGACCAGGTTGAACTGCTGGAAGACCATGCCGATCTGCCGACGCACCTTGCGGATGCCATCGCCGGTGGCGGCGGTCACGTCGACGCCATCCCAGGTGATCTTGCCCGAGGTGGGCTCGATGAGGCGGTTGATGCAGCGCAGCAGGGTGGACTTGCCCGATCCGCTGAGGCCGATGATGGCCAGGAATTCCCCATCGGCGACCTCGAAACTGACGTCCGTGAGGGCCTGGGTGCCATTCGGATAGACTTTGGTAAGGTGTTCAACTTTTAGCATGGAGGGAATAACCCATCCTTAAAGGGAGTGGATAAGAAGAGCCTGGCAGACCGCGAGGGCCTGCCAGGCTTTAATTCAAAGGGTTATTTCACGAGGGTAGCGGGGTCGACCCCAGCCGCCTTCAGAACTTTGGCGAAATCGTTGTAGAAGGTCGGCTCGATCTTCACCAGCGAATCGTAGTTGTACAGGCTCTTGAGGACGGCCTTGCCACCCGGATCGGCAGCCATTGCCAGCAGGCCATCGGTGATGGCGGCCTGCAGCTTGGGATCCAGGGTTTTCACGAACTGCATGCCATCGTTGGGGATGCGGTCGGTGACGGCGAAGACGGAAACCTTGTCGGTGATGTCGGGGTAGTCCTTCTTCAGGTTGGCGGCGGTATCGGTGAGCACGTTGATGAAGGTCACACCGGCGTCGCAGTCGCCTTTATAGACGGCGATGGCGACGTTGTTGTGGGAACCGGCGTTCGTAGTGGCCTTGAAATCCTTGTCGGGATCGATGCCCTTGGCCTTGAGGATGATGCGGGGGATGATGTAGCCGGAGGTCGAGTTCGGTTCGACGAAGCAGAATGTTTTGCCTTTCAGGTCGGCGAAGGACTTGATACCGGAGGCGTTATTGGCGATGAACTGGCCCTTGTAGAAGGGTTCGATCTGATCTTTCAGGGCTTTGTCGGGATCGATATCGACAGTGTTGTACTTGCGCACGGCGACCAGAGCGGGGATGATGCCATACTTCTGCTCGGCGAGCAAGATGGAGAAGGTGTTCAAGAAGCTGACCTGGGCTTTTTCGGCGCCCAAGGCTTCGATGGAGGCGCCGAATGAGGTGCCGACTTCCATCTGGAAGGACAGCCCGGTCATCTTGGTCAGGCAGTCAGCGATGGCGGTGCCAGCCTTGGTGATCTTGCCGGTATCGCCCGAGGGGACGAAGGTGATGGTGATCGGTTTATCGGGAGAACCCAGCGCGCCAGCAGCAGCCGTGGGCGGATTGGGCAGTTTCGCGCAAACCGGGGGAACGGCGGTGGGGGCAGCGGTCGGGGCAACCGTCGGGGCGACGGTGGGGGCGACGGTGGGCGCCACGGTCGGTTCGGCGGGGGCTGTGGTGGGCGCCACCACGGGCGGCGTGGTAGGCTGTTCGACCACAGCGGTGGTTGGCGCAGCCGTGGGTGTGGCTGCCGGAGCGCACGCGGCAAGCAGCATAGCGCTGGTGAGTACCAGGGCAAACACCAGGTAGATGAATCTCGTTTTTCTCATGCTCTTCTCCTATGAACAGAATGGTGAATAGTTTGGGCAGGCAAGCTGCCCTTGGTAGTAACCAAATCATAACCCGATTCGAAAATATGGGCAATATGATTCTGCCATC
>JAQTMA010000328.1 GCA_028714615.1 Anaerolineaceae bacterium
CCGCTCTAGGCGCTTTCGTCAAAACCGAAGGCCAGGCCAATGGCCTGAGCATTCTGTTCGGCATGGTGATGGCTTTGCTGGGCGGCTGTTGGTACCCCATCGAGCTCTTCCCCCAATTTGTGCGCACAGCCGTGAAGGTGCTTCCCACCACCTGGGCCATGCAAGGCCTGCTGGACCTGGTGCTGCGCGGGCAAGGCCTGGTCGAGATCCTGCCCGTTGCCGGCGTGCTGATGGTCTTTGCCCTGGTCTTCTTCGCGGTGGGTGTGCTACGCTTCCGGTACGAGTAAGGACTCTATCCGCGAATTGCGCGAATTTTAAGAACAATTACTAGTTTTTTCACTGATAGCGCCCTATATCGTGTCACAGCGCCGTCCCCGGCGCAGAGGCATTACCTTGACAAGGTTCCAGACCTTGTCAAGGTTAGCTCTTCAGTTTTCGCAGCCCGGACACATCGTCCCGACACCTGTGCTGCACGCATGTGCAGAGTGTCCTGACGGGATCCTTGTCCGGGGTTCTTGGTGAAAGACCTCAGAACCCCGGGCAGGGATGCCCGGTCTACAAAAAACTACGATGTCTTCCATTGCTCACAGCGCCGTCCCCGGCGCTGTGAGCGTTTTATATTGATTTGTTCTTAAAATTTGCGAAATTTGCGGACAAGGTCCTGGTGCTGCCCAGAAGGGGCGTGTCCAGGATAAACGCCCTTACCCTGCTGTCGGAGTGACCTCTGCCGCGGTTGGCTCAGTGGTAGGAGCATCGGTTGGGGGTGGAGGCGTCTCCGTAGGAGCCGGTTCGGGAGTATCCGTCGGGAACGGCGTCGGCGAAGGCGGTACGTCCGTATAGGTAGGATAGGGTGTCGCCGTGCTCACCACCTCCGTATACGTCGGATAGGGAGATCCCAGGAACGGCATCTCAGTCGCAGTCGTAGTCGGAGTTTCCGTCAGGGTAGCGGTTACCGTTTGCGTAATGGTACCCGTAACGGTGGGCGTAGCCGTAATGCTGGGCGTCAGCGAGGGGTCGCTGCTCTCCGGCAGGCTGAAATCGGCGATGAGCTCAAGCGTCGCCAACTCGGCGGCGGGGTCTCCGGTGAAATCAGCCGAGGGCTGAGCAGGCACCTTGCTGCTGGGCGCATCCATCTCGCCTACGGCAAACACGTGGATCTCATCCCGGTAATGACCGCCTTCTAAGGGGTTGAAGAAGAAGCGGGCCGTGTAGCAATGCTCCTCACCCGGATCGAGATACGGTTTTGCGCTCAAATCCAGGTATTCGGACAATAGGCCGCTGAAGTCGCCGCCCAGGGAGCTGCCCTGGATCGTATTGAGGATCTGCAGCAGATTGATACGGGTTGAACCGGCGTTGGTCAGGCAGAGGGAGACCTCGACGCCGAAGCGACCTTGCTCGAAGAAGGGGATGACGGTCAGCTTGCCGCGCAGTTGGCAGCCTGGACGCACCGTAGAGGTAGTAGTGGAGGTAGGGGTAGCACTCGGCCAGGAGCCAGTTGTAATCGTAAATAAATGTTGGGCTGTATCAGAGAAATACGCCCAGGTGCCTCTAGCGTCATACAAGATCACCAATAAACATAAGAGGAGCAAAACTGATAATAATGAAACATGTGATAGGGAAGCAAAGCATTTCTTTACTACGGAGGAGAGATAGAAATTACAAGTTGGCGATTTATTCTGTAAAGAAGCATCTTGGGACAAATCTTGAAAGGGAAGTACATTTAATGAATGCAGCGGCATAGACGAGTTCATATCAGTTCTGTTCCCAAGCATCGAGTTTGCTCGCTTTAACACTTTCATTCCCCTTGTTTCGCCCTTTACACTCAATGAATTACCTGCTTGTGAATTCCTTCCAGTCCGGTTTCTTCTTAATAATCTTCCTAATTTCGTCAAGAAGGAGTAAACCACCAGGTACTACAACGAGGACGAGCCATCCGATCGGCTGCCTAATGAATTTCAACAAAAGTCCCGCATATGGAAGCCGTACAACTGGGCTACCGATTACATCAGCGACATTTACATCCCAAGGATCGATAGTATTGTTATTGTCCCCTTTTGTAATAATTCTTGACCCAGTAACGCCGACAATCCTATGAGTAATTGTTCGCCCGCCATAGTAAAAACTAATTATTGTGTTCGGTTGAATGTTTCTATAAGCGGTATTAACAAATAAAAGATCCCCAGTGCGGAGAGTCGGGACCATACTATCACTAAGAACCACCTGAACCTGTATAGGAAATCCAGGAATTGCAAGCAACAGTGTTCCAAGTAAAATTAGAAATATTAAAATTGTGCTTGTTTGGCGAAACATAAAACATCACCTTAAGGCTAATGCTATCGAAATAAAGGGGGTCTGGGGAAGTTGGATAAATAATCCAACTTCCCCTAGTTGATCTAATTTACGTAGAGGTAATCAGCAAACAATTACGGGTTATACGCGTAAGGGGCTGTAGATGGTGCAGTACCGTTGTATTGGACCGCGTGAAGGAATACTTGGTTATTTATCCAGCAGTTTTGATACTCGTTACCAGCAGTACTTGCTAGCTGGGCTGCTGCTCGGAAAGTATAGGTTTGTCCTTCTGGCATATCCTCAGAAATTTTTTGCCACGCAGCAAACAAAGAAATTCCATCGCTATTGTATACATTCACCCAATCGCTACCATTCCACAATTGAATGACCACATGCAACACATCAGGATGGATTAGATCACAGTTACCCCCAACCGCTTTAAGGCCAAAGTAGAGATCAACAGGAACAGTTGATGCATTCTTGACAGTTGTTTCCTTCCAACTACTCAAAATGCCAGGGAGCAAGTTATTGAACTCCAGTGGAAAACCAGTTGTATCACCAACTTGAACTTTAGCGGTGGTTGTATTGAGTGCTAATGTCTTGGTGTTGCTAAAGTATGCAAAAGTGCCTGCTGCAACCATCGCTAGGATGATCACGACTGCGATAAAGCTGAAATATGCTTTTTTATACATGAATCCCTCCAAGTGAGATATAAATGATTTGAATAGAAAGATGTCAATGACTACAAGGTGAATTTCGGTTGCAGTTTCGCTTTAGAAAGCTATGAGGCTCGATCTGGTAGTACCAAGACCAATGCTTGATTTATATCTAATCATCGGTAGAATCGAGCCTTTGCACCGCCTCCTTCCTCGCCAGCACCACCGCCCAACGCCCCCATTGTGACTGCGAGGAGCATCCAAAGCGCTGACCCGTGCCCGCTGGCAAACTCGGCCTCCGGACTGGCTGCAACCACCCCGAACACCGCCTGTGTCCCCTTCCTGGCGTAAAGCTTGCATCGTGGAAAAGGGGTTGAATTTGCTCGAACCCGTGTTACAATGTTAAATGCAGACAGGGTGCTGACCCGTGCCCGTTATGCATCGCCTCGGTTGGCTGCAACCAGCCGAGGTTCTGCTTTAACACAAAGTTAAGTGCCAGCTTTCGCTGGAAATCAACCGATAATTTTCTTCTTTGAGACGGATAAAAGAAAAGGAAGAACGGTTGGGTATTAAATAATAAACCGGCCATATGGTGTGGCCGGTTTCGCCAGTAGCTCGCTGGGTAATCTTCTACGCTTTGCTAGAAGAGGCGACCATTCCCTTCCCCAGGTCATTGCTTCCACTCAATCTATACCTATTTCGTATTCAGTTTATTACTGCATTGTCATTCATCTATTACTATTCTAGGACATTGTATTGCTAATGTCAAGTTATTTTAACAATTGCGTAGGTATAGGCTGCTACTTGTTTCGTTTTTAGTAAAAAAGCACGGAGAAAACCGTTTACCCACGGGGTTTCACGGATTAAGCTTTTATCCGCGAGTTTTGCGAAGAAAGACCTTTATCCGCGAATTGCGCGAATTTTAAGAGCAATTTCTAATATTTTTCACTCACAGCGCCGTCCCCGGCGCAGAGGCATTACCTTGACAAGGTTCCAGACCTTGTCAAGGTTAGCTCTTCAGTTCTCGTAGCCCGGACACATCGTCCCGACACCTGTGCTACACGCATGTGCAGAGTGTCCTGACGGGATCCTTGTCCGGGGTTCTTGGTGAAAGACCTCAGAACCCCGGGCAGGGATGCCCGGTCTACAAAAAACTACGATGTCTTCCATTGCTCACAGCGCCGTCC
>JAQTMA010000329.1 GCA_028714615.1 Anaerolineaceae bacterium
TCCAACAGAAAACCGCACACAGTAAACACCTGAATCAACCTTTTGGCCGGTACAATCCCTTGGGATTGGCTGACAGGGTCCCAGCCCGGTATGACAACGCATCTACCGGGGAGAGGCGAGCGGCAGCTTCCGTGCTGATCAGAGGTATGCGCTTCAAACTGAGCAGCTTTTTCTCGATAAAATCAACCCCCGCGTCAGTCTCCATCCACCCGACCCGGTCATAGGTTGCCAGGTTCAACGGGCGAGTGTACGTGCGCAGGGTGCGTAGCCCATCGACGTTGAAGTAATCTTCAAAATAAGACATGACCAGCTCACGCAGGCTGTGGTATACCGCCTCACGTAAGCGCAGCCCGGCAAAGTTCGACTTGGCTAATGCTCCGTAGCAGCCGTCCACCTGGTAGATCGCCAGCACGTGGTCATCGTCCATACCCGGATCGGGGAACAGATCCACCACGCGTGGTGCGTAGCCGGCTCGCCACAGCGCCGCTGCGGCAAAGAGAGCTCCATCCAGACAGTGGGCTGTGCGCTCGCGGATCACGCTGATTACGCAGCGATTGCGCTGCGAAGCGGCTGGATATTCAGTAGTATCCAGATAAGTCTGTATCCTGGCGGGCGTATCGAGCGAGGAAAACAGCTCGCGCTCGCCAGGGGTCAATAAGGCTTCCAATGCTTCAAGTGGCATGAGCGCACCTTATGAAAGGGGATCGGACCCAGTATACCAAAATTTCCATCCATCCGCCCGTCTTGACGCCTGCATTTTTGAATGCTATAGTTCCAAGGTCTCAATGGTGATTTGAAGTAAGGAACCTATGCCAACCATCACTCTTCTTACTGATTTCGGCTTACGGGACGGTTACAGTGGCGTCTTGAAAGGCGTCATCTGGAACATCTTCCCTGATGCACAAATTGCCGATATCAGCCATACCATCCACCCCCAGGACGTTCGCGAGGGGGCGCTGGCTCTGATGCGCACCGTATTCTTCTTCCCTGAAGGCAGCATCCACCTGGCAGTGGTGGATCCAGGCGTCGGCACCCAGCGCCGGCCCATTGCCATGCGATTGGGCAGTCATGCTTTCGTCGGCCCAGATAACGGTTTGTTCAGCCTGGTTTTGGAGTACGCTGAACGCCAGGACTGGCCGGTCGAGATCGTTCACCTGGACCAGCCACGCTACTGGCAGCCTACCATCAGCCGCGTGTTTCATGGGCGGGACGTTTTCGCCCCGGTGGCAGCTCACCTGGCAGCCGGGGTACCGATTAATCAAGTCGGCAAACCCATTCGCGACCCCGTGCGCCTGGCGCTGCCGCAGCCGCAGCGCAACTCCAGCGGCTGGCATGGCCAGGTGATCTCCGTGGATTATTTCGGCAACCTATCCACTAACTTGAAACGCGAACAACTCGAACGGATGGGAGCGCTCACCGTGACGATTGCCGGGCAAACGATCCTGGGGCTGGCGCGCACCTTTGGAGACCGACCCACCGGCGAGCTGATCGCTCTCTACGGCACTTCGGACGACCTGGTGGTGGCGGTGGTTAACGGCAGCGCCCAGGACCGTCTCGGCGTGGGCGTTGGCGAACCCCTCGAAGTGATCGGAGTAAAGCCGGCGTGAAACCGGTCATTACGCTGACGACCGATTTTGGCGCCGGCGACGACGAAGCCGGAGTGCTCAAGGGAGTAATCTGGAAGATCTGCCCTGAGGCAAACATCGCCGACCTCAGTCACGCGGTTACCCGCCACAACATTCTGGAAGGCGCGCTGCTGCTCGGGCGTACGGCGCGTTATTTCCCCCCCGGCACAGTGCACGTGGCAGTGGTAGACCCGGGAGTGGGCACGGCGAGGCGCGGCCTGGCTTGCCGTCTGGGCGCTCAGTTCTTCGTCGGACCCGATAACGGCTTGTTCAGCTTGCTGCTCGAACAGGCCGAACAGAGCACCGATCCCATTGAGGTGGTTGAGCTCGACCAACCGCGCTTCTGGCTCCCGGAGGTCACACATGTGTTTCACGGCCGGGATGTCTTCGCCCCGGTTGGGGCGCACCTGGCCTGCGGGACGCCGATCAGCATGGTAGGCAGCCCAATCGCTGACCCGGTGCGCATCCACATCCCTGAACCGCAGCCCGTTGAAAGCGGATGGCAGGCCCAGGTGTTATATGTGGACTCTTTCGGCAACCTGGGGACAAACCTGCCCGCCGGTCACCTGGCCGGCCGCAGCGATTGGCGCGTGCGCATCTCCGGCCGCGAGATCGATGGGTTGGTGCAGGCCTTCGGCGACCGCCCTGCGGGCGAGCTGATCGCGCTGATCGACAGCAGCAATTACCTGAGCATCAGCGTGGTCAACGGGGATGCGGCCGCCTGGCTGCCCGCTCAGCCCGGCGACAAGTTTGAAGTTGTTCGAAATCGTTGAACTACGAAGCCACGTTTATTTCTTTAGCATACTTAGCGGATTCAATTACCTCCATGCCCGCAGAAACGCCCCTCGTCATCGACCACCTGAGTTTCCGTTACCGGCGTCGCACGGAAGCGGCGATCAAAGATGTCAACTTCACGCTCGAAGCCGGGCAGCTCATGCTCGTCGCCGGGGCGAGCGGCTGCGGTAAGACAACCCTGATGCGCTGCATCAATGGGCTGATCCCCTTCACGTACCACGGGGAAATGCAGGGCGACATCCGTGTTTTCGGACGCTCGGTGCGCGGCATGAGCCTGGCGGAGTTGTCCCAATCGGTCGGAACCCTGTTGCAGGATCCCGAACGTCAGATCGTGGGAAGTTACGTGCTCAACGAAGTTGCCTTTGGGCTGGAAAACCTGGGGTTTTCACAAGTCGAAATTCTAGCGCGGGTGGAGGAAGTGCTCGCCTTCCTGGAGATCACCCACCTGCGCGACCGCGAAACCTTCAGCCTTTCGGGAGGCGAGCGCCAGAAGGTTGCCCTGGCGGGGGTATTAGCCATGCGTCCGCGCATCCTGCTGCTGGATGAACCGCTGGCTAATCTGGATCCAGCTTCGGCCGCCGAGGCCTTACAGCTCTTCCGCCGATTGGCCGACGAAGGCATGTCGATCTTGCTGGTCGAGCACCGCATCGAGGACGTGCTGGCCGTCCACCCGGATGCGGTTTTATACCTGGATGCCGGTGATCAGATCTATCAGGGAGAAATCACAGGGCTGCTGAAAGTAATCGATTACCACCGCCTCAAGCTGCCCGCACAGACCGTCCTGGAGCGCGCCCGGGGTGAGGCGCAAACCGCCTTCGAACCAGTGCTCAAGGGAGGACATGGCGAATCTCTGGTACGCTTCGAGAACGTCTCTTTCCAGTACAACCCCGACCGCCCTCTGGTGCTGCAAGACATCAACTTCACGGTACGGCAAGGCGACGTGATCGCCATCCTGGGACACAACGGCGCGGGCAAGACCACCCTGGTCAAGCATGCCCTCGGCCTGCTCAAACCCACCCATGGAAAGGTCTACCTGGAAAACCGCGACACCCGAAAAACCACGGTCGCACAGTCGGCGCACACCATCGGTTACGTCTTCCAGAGCCCCTCACAGATGCTGTTTGCGCCCAGTGTGGCAGAAGAATTAGCCTTCGGTCCGCGTAACCTGGAACTGCCCCGAGCGGAGGTCGAACGCAACGTGGATTGGGCCATCCACACCGTGCATCTGGAGGACGAACTGGCCACCCCGCCCCTGGCGCTTTCCTTCGGCCAGCAGAAGCGGGTGAGCATCGCCGCTATCCTATCCATGCGCTCGCGCATCTTGATGATGGATGAGCCCACCGCCGGGCAGGATTACTGGAACTACCGTGCATTCATGGATGCGATCCTACAGATGCCCGCTTTTGATGCAATCTTGTTTATCACCCACGACGTGGATTTGGCGGTCATTTATGCCAACCGGGTGCTGTTGTTGGATAACGGCAAGATCATGGCGGATGGCGCTCCGCAGGATGTGCTGGGCGACGATGCCTTGCTGCGGCGATGCCGTGTACTGCCGACATCCTTGCTCGCCTTGAACCTGCGCTGCTTCTCCCAGACCGGCCGCTTCCTGCGCGCCGAAACCCTGGCCAATTTACCCGATTTGCCGGGTTAGTGCTCTCAAGACGGGGGGTTGGAAACAAATGGGGGAATG
>JAQTMA010000330.1 GCA_028714615.1 Anaerolineaceae bacterium
CCGGGGGACATACCGGGGGCGCGGTGGAGGGAGAGCACGCTCGCGCCGCTGGTATCCAGGATTTCGAAGGCTTCCTCCTGAGAATTGATAAAATGGGGGAGGACGAGCTGGCGCAGCGCTTCGGCGTTGCCGCTCTTAACCGCCTCCGCTACCCCCTCGGTGTTGGCAATCAGGCGCAAGGTCTGCAGGCGGCGCGTCTCTTCCTGCACCATCCAATCGGCAGCCTGCTTTCCGCTCCCGACCAACTGGTTGTTGAAGCGATCCTGGATGGAGCTCGCCACGAACTGGCTGACCAGGTAGGCGCCCACCAGGGCAAATGCCAGGGCGAGCAGCATGTAGGGGACGGTGATCTTCAAGCGCACGGGGATGCGCACCCGCGGCTGGCCGTCATCCACCTTCTTGGGGAGCGGCCCCGGTTTGGTGACGCCCGCCAGGCGCTCCAGGGCTTGCTCGACCCATTGGGCGGTGTAAGGTTGGCGCAGGAAGACGCGCACCCCCTGCTCCTTGGCGTTCAGCTCGGCTTGAATATCGGGGTATTTGTTGGTGACGATGGCGCGCGTATCGGGGTGGGTGAGGCTGAGCTGGTGGAGCACCTGGCGGCAGCCGTTGCCCGGCAGGTGCAGGTCGACAAAAACCACCTGGGGCCTGGTTTGCTCGAGCTGCGCCAACGCCTGGGCGACGTCGCCGGCCTGCGCGAACTGATCGCCGCGGGCCGCCAGAATCTTGGCGAGGGATTGGGCGGCGGCTTCATCCGACTGGACGATCAGGACTTGGAGCGACATGGAGGGGGTTCCCTGTAAGTAAGCGAGTGGTGCAAGATGATTGTACCAAGGAGTGAATGGGAGGTTGCCAGTTGTATGCCAGTTGTAAGGTGGGGGAGGGAAGGAAAGGATGAAGGAGGATTAAGGAACAGACAGCCGGTACTGCCTGGCGAGGCGGGCGAGGTCATCCTGGATGCCCACTCCGAACAGGGAGCGCTGGTAACTCTGCTGCCAGATCAGGTCAAAGGCCACCGCGTAGCGCTCGACTAAAGCCGCCTGGTCCTCTTCCCCGCTATCGCGCAGATCGCGCACGTGACCGCGCATCTCCAGGATGACGGCCTGCCAGGCGTCCATGAGCGGCTTTTCCTGCCCGCGGCCGGGCCCGATGGGGACGATCACTCGATCTTTGGTCATGGTCTGCTCCAGGGTATGATAGAATACATGTTCTGATTATATCCCCGTTTGAAAACCTGGAAAGGAGAGGAAAAGGGCAATTCCCACTGAGCCTATTAGTCAGTCAGGTTAACCATTGAAGACCGCTTCATTCCGATTGATAAAGCGCTTTAAACCCTTTACAAAAAGCGGTTGGACTTGTACTAAAGTGACCTTCACCCTCGTCAATCAGCGTTTCCAAATGGAGTCCTTCATAGTTGCGACTCTTTAACGTATCAATGAATTGATGAAAACCGGGAATGACATTCTCTTCCAGTTCACCGGCTGAGAAGAAAGCGTGAACGGGTAGAGATTTGCGCTCTTTGGCAAGCTGCTGCTCATAGGCGAGGAAATGTGGCAGCATGCTATCGAAAATGGCGCTCCCGATTAGGTATCTTAAGAACAAATCCGGTTCATGGAGAAGTGCATAGAGTGTAAACATCCCACCGGATGAAAACCCGGCGAGACATCGATCCCTTGGGTTGACAGGATAGGTAGTTTCAATGAATGGGATCAATTCCTTTTTGAGGAATGATAAAAAATCATCAGCCCTTTTTTGTCCCGGTTCGCCCTCGGGATTCTCCGGTGGGTCGTAATCGATATCGCGTGCCTTCGCCCATCCTTCGATCTTTGAAACATGATGGCCTAACCCAACGATCAGGCATTCTGGCGCCATACCCCCCCAAATGAGAAACAAAATCATCGGAGCAATCTGCCCAAGGAGGACCTCCCCATCCGTCAGGTAGATGACCGGATATTTGTAACCAGGTTTTGGATAGTCCGGCGGAAACCAGGTAGAAATCTGATAATTAATTCCCATAATGGTAGAGGGAAAATTCCGGACCTCTGTGCTGAGGATTGTGGCTGGAGAAAGTGAATTCGGCATAGGTTTCTCCTTAGTAGAGAATGAACATGAAAAAGAAAACCACCATCACGCCAGTGCTCGTTGCCGACCTGCTCGCAGAGGGCGAGCGGATGCCGGTCTACGTGCACGTCATCGACCATCCCGATGCGCGAGTGCTGGTGCGCGCGCTCGACCCCGAGCTGGTCTGGCTCGCGCACGAGCACGAGCCGTGGCTACCTCGTCGTGAGGCTTAATGCTTTTTTAGCCAGGGCAGGGGGCATCGCGGCGTTGATTTTAACCTGTGCTCACGATTGGGTATTCTACGAAGCGAACGTCCCAGCCTTCAATTCGCCGCTTTGCCCATACGTAGCAATAATGACGCCGGTGCTCGAGGTTTTGCTATCGAGCAGTTTGAAACTGGCGGGAATGGCGCCGTCGCCAAAGAGCCGTTTGCCGCTTCCAAGCGTAACCGGAAAGATCCACACGTGCAGCTCATCGATCAGGTTGTGCTTCAAAAGCGTTTGAATGAGATTGCTGCTGCCGTGCACCTGCAGCTCAGGCCCGTCTGCCCCTTTGAGCCGGGTGATTGCCTGGACGGCATCGTCTTTGATGAGGGTGGAGT
Organism: Anaerolineaceae bacterium; assembly: GCA_028714615.1. The sequence continues at coordinate 2,660 of JAQTMA010000330.1, forward strand.
TGTTCCACTCCACTTTGTCGAGCGTCCGCGAGACGACGTACTTTTTGGCGTTGTTGAGCTTGTCGGCGCCGGGGACGTCTTCGGCGTTCGGCCAATACGCCGCAAAGATTTGGTAGGTCTTGCGCCCTAGCAATAGGTCGGGGTTGGTTGCCATGATATCATCCATGATTGGCCCCATCCTGTCGTCCCAGTAGTTGACGGACCAGCCGCCCCATTGAAATCCACCCGCCTCATCCTCTCCGGGTCCGCCGGGTGCTTGCATCACGCCATCCAGGGTTACGAATGTAGTGGTTACGATTTTTCTCATAGTTGATTTACCCCTCTCTCAAATTCGATAATATGTTGACATATTATACCTAAATAGTAGCGGAATATGTTCAGCTTCGGTGGGTGCAGGAGAGGAGCTGATCCGGCTGAAGCGATACCTGGGCGGGCAAGTGCATCACAGACTCGCTTTCTGGGCGCATACCATCTCTTTGAATATACAAGATTGGGGCTGCGTGGCGTCCCGGAGAGAAGCGGAGGGATGAAGGTTGAACCAGGTAATTCCAAAGCAAGGAGCATGCCTAACCCCCCTTTGGGACCCAACGTCCAGCCTGGGGATCCCCGACCAAGAACCCCAGGCAAGGATGCCTGGGCTACAAATACCGCGATCTGTGCAGGTACTATGTCAGGGGCAGGTGTAACCTTGTGAAGATAATGTCGGTCCCTATTTTATTTTCCCTCCTCAATCCCCTTGCGTAATTAGAACGTATGTGCTATAATTATCCGGTTCTAATGGGTGTCTCCTCAGGGACTGCGTAGCGCCCTGCAAAAGGTTAGGTCCGGCACCTTACCAACCTCATATTCGACCTCCTGGGGTTCTCCTCGTTCCCTTGTAGCCCTACCGCCGACAACCCTCACCCCAACCCTCTCCCTCACAAGCCTAGGGAGAGGGAGTCTATCCTCCCCATTCCTTCAGGTATTATCTTTTCTCTGTGTCCTCTCCGTTCTTTCTCTGCGTCCTCTGTGGTAGGGCTTTTCCTCGTTGCCTTATTGCCTCGCCGCCTCCCACCTTTGTTTCTTTTTGTTTTTTATCCAAAATCAAATCATTTCAAGCTCAAACTCCCCCATTCGTTCCCGCTTTCCGCAAATCGAATCCCCATCATTACTGACCGGGCTGTGCGGCATCCCTCCCGAGTCGCATTAAAAAAAACCCCGATGGCGCAGTACCCGGTGCCATCGGGGTCGTTCGCAAGGTCAAGGGAAATTAGCGTCACCCACTCTTATCCCAAATATTCTCGCAAATGCCGGCTGCGGGTGGGATGGCGCAGCTTGCGCAGAGCCTTGGCTTCGATCTGGCGGATGCGCTCGCGGGTGACGTTGAAGTAACGGCTGACCTCTTCCAGGGTATGGTCTTTGCCATCGATGAGGCCGAAGCGCAGCTCGAGCACCTGGCGCTCGCGTTCGG
>JAQTMA010000331.1 GCA_028714615.1 Anaerolineaceae bacterium
CTTAAGTTAAATCCTGTCGACCCGAGAGGGCCCGCAAGATCGTATTCTGGTCAGCGTACTCGAGGTCGCCCCCCACGGGCAAACCACGCGCCAACCGCGTGACGCGTACCCCGAACGAGGTGAGCTGTTGATGCAAGTACAGCGCAGTAGCATCGCCTTCCATGCTGGGGTTGGTGGCAACGATCACTTCTTTGGTTTTTCCCAGGCGCACCCGCTCGACCAGCGGCTGGATCTTGATCTGGTCCGGGCCGATGCCCTCGATGGGGGAGAGCACCCCGTGGAGCACGTGGTAACGGCCCTGGTACCCTCCGGTTTTTTCGAGTACCAGCACATCCAGGGGTTCCTCCACCACGCAGATCGTCCCTTCGTCTCGGTGCGGATCGGAACACACCTCGCACAAGTCCTGGTCAGCCAGGGTAATGTTGAAACACAGCTTGCAGAAGGCGGTCGCGCTCTTGATCTTGACCAACGCCTCGGCTAACCGGAGACTCAGGTCATCCGACCCGCGCAACAGGTGAAAGGTCAACCGAGAGGCGGTTTTGGGGCCGATCCCCGGAAGCCGCGAAAAAGCGTTGATCAGGTCTTGCACCGGCTCTGGAATGGAAGCCATTGCTGATAAATTCCTCTCTACCGCAAGAACTGTGACATTAGAGACCCAGCCCGCTCAGCCCGCCGGCTAACGGTCCCAGGCGTTTCTCGGCCAGATCACGCGATTGGTCCAGGGCCAGATTTACGGCGCTGAGCACCAGGTCTTGCAGCATCTCGGCGTCGGCATCCTTCAATAAATCTGGGTCGATCTCGACGCCCATGCAGCGTTGATCGCCGGTCATGGTCACCTTGATGGCTCCTCCGCCGGCCGAGGCAGTGACGGTCTCCTCCGCCAGGGAAGCCTGAGCTGCGGCGAGCTGTTCTTGCATCTTCTTGATCTGTTGCATCATTCCACCACCACCACCGGGCATGCCCCCCGGCTGCCGGTTGAATCCTTTGGCCATAAGTCAGCTCCTTATTGTCTAGATGTTAGTAAAAAGGCAACAAGGCAAGAAGTCAATGAGGATATAAGTCAATGCACGAAAAAGTGACAGCCTGGATGCCTTGTTGACCTTTTGCCTTATTACTTTATTTCCTTCCTCATTGTACATCCACTACCTCACCGCCGAGGTCGCGCAACGCGGTGCCCACCATCCCTTCTGAATCGACGTCCAGGTCCGGGGGCAGGCTATCTCCAGCCCGGCTGTTGGCGATTACGCAGCGCACCGGCATATCAACCCCGAGTACGTGACCGATAGCATGCCGGGTCAGTTCGAGGTGGTCGCCGGCTTCGAGCTTCGACTTGGTAAATTCACTGTTAACGCCCAGGATGAGGGCTCCATCTTTCAGACCCATCGGCCGCGACGAGCGCAGGAAGGCTTCCGTCTTCAGGTGTTTTTGCTCGTGCAGCCGGGCCAGGATTTGTCGCCAGGCCTGGTTGATCATCTGCAGTGAAATCACCCGCCCACTGACTGGGACGTCTGGTTCGTCGGTCGGACCAGAACTGGGGGTGGCGGCCGGCGGAAGTGCGTGAGATGGGGCTACGCTTGAGCTGGCTCGCTTCGGCTTTTGCGCTAAAGGTTCTGCTGTTGACGGGGAGGGAGTGCTGGCTGTCGGAGTTTGCACCGCTGCGAAGCGGGTGGACGGCTCCGGGACACTTGCTTGGGGGCGAATCGGAGCAGCAGGCGGCTGAACGGCTTCACTGGCAGGCTGTCCGCGAAAAACCATCTCGGCGAAGGCGAGCTCCAGCGGCAATCCGGGCTGCCAACTCCCGCGCTCGTCCACCACAGCGGTGTTGAAAGTCCGGATGGCGATCAGCAGGTCAGAGGTAGTCAGCCAGCGCGCGTGGGCATCCATCTGGGAGCGTAACTCGGCCGGAGCCTCAATCTGGCCGGCGCCGTCCAACTTGATCAGCAGCAGGTTACGAAGATAATCCACGACCTGGCGGGCAAACTGGCGCGGATCGGCGCCGCCGTCCAGCGCCGTGTGGATGCGGTTGATTCCCGATTGCGGGTCGTGATCGAGCAGCGCGTTGACCAGCTCGACCACTGCCTGGCTGGTGGCGGTACCCAATACCTGCTGGGATTCGGCCAGAGTAACCGGTTTCCCGCTGGAGGCCAGTTGGTCGAGCAGGGAGATTCCATCTCGCAGGCTGCCGGTGGCCTGCCGGGCGATGAGCGCCAGAGCTTCGGGCTCGACCGTGAGATGTTCTTTTTGGGCCAGGTCTTGCAGCACGCGGATAATATCCACGACCGGTACGCGGCGGAATTCGTGGCGCTGGCAGCGCGAGAGAACTGTGGCTGGCACACGGTTGATTTCGGTAGTCGCCAGAATGAAGATGGCATGCTCAGGCGGCTCTTCAAGCGTCTTGAGCAGGGCATTGAAGGCGGCAGTGGAGAGCATGTGGACTTCATCGATGATATAGACTTTATATCTTCCCTGATTGGGGGAATAATTGATCTTATCGCGTAGATCGCGCACGTCTTCCACGCTGGTGTTCGAAGCCGCATCGATCTCGATCAGGTCCAGGAAGGTACCCTCACGAACCGCCTGGCAGTGAGCGCATTGATCGCACGGGCGCTGGGTGAGATTGTCCGCCAGGCAGTTCACCGCTTTGGCCAGCAGGCGGGCGGTGGTGGTTTTTCCCGTACCGCGTGGACCGGCGAAGAGGTATGCGTGGGCAACTTTATCCGCGGCGATGGCGTTGCGCAGCGATTGGGTCACGTGCTGCTGACCAATTACCTCGTCCCAGAGACGGGGACGCCATTTACGATAATAGGAAAGTGACATAATGGTTAAGGAATGCGGTACGTCGCACGGAGGTTGCCCTGGACATCGTACAGGCTGGCAATTTTGCCGACCTGCCAGACAGGCGCGTCGCGTCCCCAGAAGAGGTCCACCACGCTGTTGGTGCCAAAGGCAGTATGCACCTGGATGGCGCCGCCTGGGTAGAGGGTGAGTTCTGGGAAGGTGTAGGCATTGCCGCTGCCATCGTCCAGGCGCCAACCCGTCAATTTGAGTTCGCCCTCCCCAGTGCGCTTGAGAAGCACCAATTCGTCTTTCAAATTGCCTACGCCAAACACATTGTCAATAGTGATCAGGCGAGGCTGGTCGCCGGAAGGCGGCAGAGTTGGGAGGGGCATCTCTTCGGCCAGGATAGCCTGGGTCGCTGTCGCCTGGGTAGGGCTGGCAGCCGGTGGCAGGATGGGTGCAGGGTGAGTCTTGCGGTCCCAAATCCACAAGACTCCCAGGGTGGTTAACGCCGAAACCAGGACATTGAGTACAATGTAAAAGAGAAGTCGTTTCCATTGGTTCATGGTGCGAGGCTCCCAAGTGCATCCATGATAGCATAAAAGGGGGAGAGGTGGGAAGGGAGTGGGGCAGAATGACAATCATCATCGACGGTCACAATTTGATCCCGCACATGCCAGGACTGAGCTTGAGACAACCGGATGACGAGCAAAGGCTGATTGCCTGGCTGCAGGCTTACAGCCGTCAAAAGCACAAACACATTGAAGTTTACTTCGATCGGGCTGCTTTTGGGCACGCGGGCAAGCACAACTTCGGATCGGTGAGCGCCTATTTTGTCCAGCCGGGGATGATTGCCGATGAGGCGATTCGCCGGCGACTGGAGCGCTTGGGGAAAGAAGCCGGAAACTGGACGGTGGTTTCTTCTGACCACCAGGTGCAGGCTGAAGCGCACTCACGGCATGCCCGGGTGATCTCTTCGGAACAGTTTGCTCTGGAACTCGCGAACCTGGAGCGTAGCAAGGGTGACAGCGCGATCGCTCCTTCAGGATTGACCCCGAGCGAACTAAGCGCCTGGTTGGAGATTTTTGGCCAGTCAGACGATGGCGATAAATCGGACTAAAATAGGATAATACTAATCTCTATTTAATGTAAACACGAGGATTCCGGTGTACTATATCCACAAGGATACCTAGCAAATCAGTATCTGGGGTATCCGCACCGGGAAGCATTTCTCAGCACGTCCCCCCCGTGTTGATGTGGTGTCAACGGTGTTTTCCCTCCCTGAAGACCACCAAGCATGTCCCCCCCATGCCTGGTGGTCGTTTTTTT
>JAQTMA010000332.1 GCA_028714615.1 Anaerolineaceae bacterium
GTCAAAGAAGTCCCAGGAGGAGGGACAACCCTTACGGCTGTCTTTGTCATGGGCGACCAGGTTACGATCGCTCACGTAGGAGATAGCCGCGCTTATTTTATTTATCCAGATGGGAAGGTCAATACCATCACCCGCGATCATTCTCTGGTCAGGCGATTGATCGAGTTGGGACAATTAACCGAACAAGAAGCCGCAACCCACCCTCAGCGGAATGTCCTATACCGCGCCCTAGGGCAAGGGGAGCCGTTTGAACCGGATATCAATACGCACCAGTTCCCCCGACCAGGATATTTATTGGTGTGCAGTGACGGATTATGGGGTGTGGTTTCAGATACGGAGATTCTTGCAATCATCCAAAGCAGTTCTAACCCAACCATTGCTTGCCAGCGGATGGTAGATGCGGCGAATGACGCAGGCGGTCCGGATAATATCAGCGTCATCCTGGTTCAATACCCAGAATAAGAAGCTAGCCTATGCTTAGCATTGAAGATTTTTACTCTCGGCTTGGACTTCCCCGCGATGCTGAACCTGAAGATATCCGTTCAGCATATTTTGAAGCTGCACGGAGACTTCATCCAGATAGTAATTCCGACCCAGGCGCCGTAGAGCAATTCTTATATGTCCAGGAAGCTTATGATGTATTGGTGGACCCTACCAGGAGAAAGACGTACGATACCAACCTTCCCCCTCAGGATAAAAACTCACCAGCTTTGTCGTTCAATGCAATTTTCAGCCGGTGTAGTATTTCTTATATGGATGAGCCACAGCTCGTCTATGCTCTGTTAGATCTAACCTCTATTCCTGACCCAGGGACAAAAACTACCCCCCCATTAAATCTCTGCCTGGTCATCGATCGCTCCACTTCAATGCACGGTGAGCGGATCGATATGGTCAAGGCAAACGTCTCCCAAATGCTCAAGCAATTGAGACCACAAGACATTATTTCGGTTGTCGTTTATAGCGATCGCGCTGATGTACTGATTCCCGCAACGCGGATGTCGGAATTGAATAAGACTCAATCCCAGATTAGTATGATTCAAACGTTTGGAGGGACGGAAATTCTACATGGGCTAGAGGCCGGAATAAGCCAATTGCGTCGTAACCAAAGCCCAGTCTATATCAGCCACTTGATCCTGTTAACCGATGGTCGCACATACGGTGACGAGCAAGCCTGCCTGGAACTGGCATCCCAAGCCGCAAAAGATGGAATTGGGATTAGCGGATTGGGGATCGGTAACGAATGGAACGATGCCTTCCTAGATCGTCTCGCCGGATATAGCGGCAGCACGAGTACTTTCATTTCAGGACCAACCAGTTTAAAGAATTTCCTCGAAGAGAAGGTTACCACCCTGGGTAGGGTTTATGCCGAAAGTGTAACCCTTGAATTCGAGCAAGGTTGTAATAGCAGCTTACAGTATGCATTTCGCATCCAGCCGGAGGCTAGCCTTTTACCAACCGAAAGCCCCATTCACGTGGGGAATATAGCCCAATTTCACAGTCTCCGCATCTTGTTGGAATTCCACGTTAATCCGATTCCGACAGAGGAGACCGATGTGTCACTCTGTCAGGGCTATATTAAGATGGAGGTTCCCACACGGGCAATCCCTTCAGCGCGCATCCGCCTAAATCTGCATTTGCCTGTGACGGCAGGAACTGACCCTGAACAACCTCCTCAAGCTATTCTGCAATGTATGTCGCGGCTAACCCTGTACCGAATGCAAGAAAAGGCACGCCAGGAAGTGGCAGCCGGTGAAATGATTCGGGCCACCCGACACCTCCAGCATCTCGCAACTCATTTACTCAGTCAAGGAGAGAAGGAACTGGCGCAAGCTGTGCTTATGGAAGCAGAATCGATCAATAATACTCACGCATTCAGCAAGGAGGGTGAGAAAAGGATCAAATATGGTACACGAGCGTTGTTATTGCCTTCTGGATCTGATAGGATAAGACAATGATTCTTTGCCCGACTTGCCAGCATCATGAATTTTCAGGTACACTCTTTTGTAGTGAATGCGGAGCTCAGCTTACCATTGCCGAACCACTCTCGACCCACTCTATCTATCGTTCTCAATCTGATAGTTTGACCTCAACGGTATCTCAAGCTGGGAATAGTGGTAGAGAAGTGAATAAACCATCCAGTCTTACGGCTTACCCCGGCTCATCGGTTACCTTACGGGTAGTAGATGGCGGTCATTCATTACCATTAGCCGGACGGAGCGAGTATACGTTGGGTCGGGTTGCTGAAGGTCAACCAATTTTGCCTGATGTTGACTTATCCCCGTATGAAGCCTATGCGTTAGGTGTTTCACGTTTGCATGCAGCACTGAAGCTGGTAAACCAAAGGGTGTTTGTTGTGGATCTTGGCTCTTCAAATGGAACCCGGGTAAATGGGCAGAAAATCGTATCGAATGTGGATTATCCTCTTAATCACGGCGATACCCTAACCCTGGGAAAATTAAAACTTGAGATACTCACGCAACATTGAGACTTATGCGTAGCGTATTTTGGAGGTAAGCAACCCCATGCCGACCATTTTATTGCACATTCAGAATGATGATCCCGTTTTGGGAGAAGTAGATGCATTACCAAATCCGGGCGATTCGTTGATCGTTGTAAAGAATCCACGCCGGAAAGATGGAAAAGATCTCTATTATCTGGATAATAACGTAACCACGGTCATGTGGCCCGTTACGAGAATGAATTACATCGAGGTGATGCCGACTGCCGAAGAGGAGCAGATAATCGGCTTCGTACGGGAGTAACCGGATGCAAGAAGATCTCTACCGGAACCGCCGAATTCTGGTTGTCGACGATGAAGAGCGGATGGTGCACTTCATCCGTCTGAATCTCGAACACGATGGATTTCAGGTAATCGAAGCCTTTCGGGGAGCTCAGGCGATCCAACGCTTGCGCGATGCTATGCCAGAGGCTATATTGCTTGACGTTATGATGCCGGATATTGACGGTTTCGAAGTTCTAAAGATGATTCGTGAAATCAGCCAAGTGCCCGTCATTATGTTGACGGCCAAAGGTGAAGAGGATGACCGGGTACGGGGTCTTGAGTTGGGTGCAGATGATTACATTACCAAACCATTCAGCCCGCGCGAACTGGTCAGCCGGGTGCGGGCCGTTTTACGCCGGGTAGACGCCAGTAGCGGGGGGATCCACGGATTGATCGAGGTAGATGACCATTTGAAGATCGATTTTGATCGACGGGAAGTGTGGGTGGGTGGACAATTGACGAAATTACGCCCGACGGAATATCGGCTGCTTTATCACCTCGTCCAAAACGCGGGTTGGGTCGTAACTCACGATCAGCTTCTCGCAAAGGTGTGGGGGTATGAATACCGGGATGAACCCCACTACGTCCGGCTATACATCAATTATCTCCGCCAGAAACTGGAAGAGGATCCGGCAAATCCAAAGTACATTCTAACGGAACGAGGTGTTGGGTATCGTTTTGTTGATTTTCGCAGGCAAAAGCCTGGCGAGTAATCTGTGTGAAGGTGAGGCTAGATGGCAAAGCAACGTGTATTATTAGTGGATGACCATGAGGTCGTACGGTTAGGGCTCAAAGCTCTTTTAGAACATCATTCCCATTTCGAGGTGGTCGGGGAAGCTGGAACTGCGCGCGATGCAATCGAGCAGGTAGCGCAGCTTCTTCCCGAAATTGTGTTGATGGATATCCGGTTACCCGGCGTTTCAGGAATCGAAGCCTGCGAAGAGATCACCCATCGCTTCCCTGAAACGCGGGTCATCATGTTAACCTCTTATGCAGAAGATGAGATGCTTTTTTCGGCGATTCGCGCCGGAGCATCTGGATATGTACTTAAACAGATTGGCGGGGAAGACCTGGTGCGGGCGTTGGAAGCTGTTGGGAGGGGAGAAGCCCTGCTGGATTCAGCGGTAACACAACGGGTGTTCCAAGAAGTCCGCCGGGCGGTGAAAGAAGAAGAAGCATCTGCATTCGCCAGCCTCAGCCAGCAGGAAAAGCACGTGCTGCTTTTAGTCTCGGAGGGTAAAACCAATCGGGAAATCGCTAAGGCACTATTCTTAGGCGAAGGTACCGTACG
>JAQTMA010000333.1 GCA_028714615.1 Anaerolineaceae bacterium
TCCCATTTGGTTGCCAGATGCGTAGAATCCCATCCTCCCCCCCAGTAGCCAACTGGCTCCAATCTGAGTTAAAGGCGGATGCCCAAGACCAGGTTGTCGAGAGACTGCGCAGCGACTTACCTTGCTCGACATCCCAAATGGTAAACACATCGCCGTCGCGTTTCCAGGCAAGCGGCTGCCCGGAGGAGTTGAAACCTACCTCACATATACTGCAATTTACGGAAGAAATAATTTTACCGAGCGGCAATTCCCATAGACGCGCCTGCTCATTCTCATTTGTAGATAACAGTCTTTGCCCATCCGGGCTGAATGACAGGCTGATTACCCCACTGGAATCCTCCGGAAGGGTCTGTTGGAGGACTCCGTCAGGCATGGCATAAATCTCGACCCGCCCATCCCCTTCACCCACCGCCAGGCGCTCACCATCAGGGCTGAAAGCCAGTTCTCGAGCGGTTGAGGCGGTTTCCCAAAAGGAGGTTTCAGAAAGAGTTTTGGCATCCTGTAGCGCGATACCGGCGCTGTGGGCAAGCGCAATAATCCGGCTATTCGGCGACCAGGCAGCCCGGTTAATCGGTCCTTCACCCCAGCGGGCGAGCTGCTTTACCGAGAAAGCATTAGGGGTAGCAGTCTCGATAGGAGAGGGGGTTGTGGTAAGCGTTGGAGGATGTGTCGGACTGGTTGATGATCCAGAGAAAGCGGTGGCAGTCGCAACCGCAGAAACAGCACCAGGATTGCAGGCAGTCAGAAATGCCATCAGTGATATAGATGCTAGCAATGGGTGCAGACTGAAGGTCGTTTTCATATTAACCTTTGCTGGTGTTTTCGTTCTTCAAACAAGAACCAAATGGAAACGCATCTGCCAACTATGACGTACGGAACGATTATTGGGTGGTATAGATGTAGTCTGGCTCGGCATATTCTACATTCGGCTGAGAACGAAGCTCGTCCACTATTTTCCACTCTTGCCCCTCCGCCACACCCAGGACTAGCGCTCCCACCCCGCTCACCTCGCCCTGATCAGTCGTGTGCGCCATAATCAGGCTCAATGAACCGGAAACGGCCGGTTGTACACTGGAACGGAATTTGACCAACACCCGCCCAGGTACAAAGGGAGCTGCGCGGTTCTCCTGGACAGCCAAAACGGCTTGCGGCTTAGCCAGCAATACCCCTGGTGGCGTTCCAGTATAGCTCATGGCTTTGTCAGCTTGAATCAGGCCATATCCAAACAAATCATCCCTTCCGGGAGCGCCCAGATCAAGACTCGTTGCTTCGATGACGTTTGCCACCTGGACTGACGTGTATTCCGGATGGTTTTCCCAGATGAGTGCAGCCAACCCTGAAACGTGGGCGGCAGCCATCGAAGTCCCCGATAGGGTAGCGTAGCCACCTTCCAAATAGGCGCTATAGATGCCCACGCCTGGTGCCACTACATCAACAGAAGATCCGTAACTCGAGAATTTCGCCAGCGAACCATATCGTTCGATCGCTCCTACCCCAATCACTCCCGGGTACGCAGCCGGGTACACTGGCGCCGAACTACCCAAGTTCCCGCTGGCCGCGATGATCAGGCAATCGTGTTTTGTGATCGCATCGCGGACGGCATTCTCGAGAACGGAGGAGTTTTCTGGTCCACCTAATGACAGGTTGATGATGCGCGCGTGCTCTGCTGCCCAAGCCACCCCAGCAGCAACCGTGCTGGCAGTTCCGTTTCCGTCTTTATCCATCACCCGCACGGGATCAATACCGGCGAAAGGCGCCACCCCCAATATCCCTATCCCGTTAACCGCCGCAGCGACAATCCCGGCCACGTGAGTTCCATGTCCATTTTCGTCATTCGGGAGGTTATCATTCTTAATAAAATCAAAGCCCTGTTGAAGGTTCTGCGCCAGGTCTGGATGGCTCAGGTCGATGCCGGTGTCGAGAATGGCCACCGGGGTATTGGCATCCCCGCCATAGTGTTTATTCCAAACAATATCCGCCTGGATGCTCAGCATATTCCATTGCTGAACAAAAGAGGGTTCTGACAAATACGGCACGGAATGGTATGAAGGCACATGATAATTGTTCCAAATCAAGGGGAAAGCCAGCATCGTTTGGCTGGGACTCGCGCCCGGAGGATTATCCGCTGGATGGCTGGCCGCAATAACCAGGCGTGGTTGCAGAGAAATATAAGGCGCGAGTGAAATGATTATCGCCAGGAGAAGGACCCTGGCCGTCTTCTGAGGTGGATAAGATCCAGGCACAACATCTCCTTTGTTGGGTGAAGAGCCATCCATTGATTGTAACGCTGAAACCGGTGAAAAGTTCCCTGGCAGGCTGACACAGGGACACAGAGGCGGGACCTGTCGAAGGAGATGGCGGCTTTCCCGGTGGCAGGAACGGCCACGGAAGCCGTCCAGAAGCCTTTCAAAGCCTCGCCGGTAACGACCCACTCTACCCTCATTGTATGGCCTCTCATGCTGAACTCCAGATACACCCGTCCCTGTTTCAAAGGGACAACTTGCACGGATTCGTATCATATTTATCTAATTTGATCCTTTCACCCGCGCATTTCAAAATGTTTACAAAAATGCGCTAAACCCCTGAGAACTATGCAGACCGGCTGAATCCTTCTATAATGGGAAAGCATTGCGGGATGGGTGGGTGAACCCACAATCGACAAACCTGAGGATTACCTGCATGTCCCTTCGTATAACCCGGCAGACAAACCACCTTTCCTTGCACACCTTGATCATCGCTACCCTTTTCATTTTGTCGGGCTGCCAGCTACATGCTGCCAGTCTGAGCCCCTCTCCAACGGTTTCGCCGGCTCCAAATTTAACGCGGCAACCATGCCAACTGGGCAGCAATACGCAAGCCGAATGCATTGTCTTGCCTGTTTTAGAAGATCGCTCATCCGGCAACAGCCGCAAGATCAACCTGGCTATCGTCCGTATACCCGCCAGAAACCGCTCTGCGCAACCTGATCCAGTCTTCTTGCTGGCCGGCGGCCCAGGCCAGGCAGCTACCCAGGCATTCCTACCAATCTTAAGCGCGTTTACCCGCATCAACCAGGAGCGTGACCTGGTGATGGTTGACCAGCGTGGTACAGGCAGCTCGGGAGCACTTAACTGCCCGAACCGGGATGATTCTGCATCCCTATCCATCCCAAATCCCAACCCGGCAAAAGATCTTCAGCGGCTCAAGGATTGTGCTCAAGCGTTGACCGGTGATGCACGGGATTACACCACGGCGGCCACGGTGCAGGACCTTGACGAAGTGCGCCAGGCGTTGGGATTCGACCAGATCAACCTGATTGGGGTATCCTATGGCACCCGCCTTGCCCTGGAATACCTGCGCACAAACCCAGGCCGGGTGCGCAGCCTGGTGCTCGACGGAGTCGTCCCCCCCGATTGGCCGTTGGGGGTCACCGCTTCAGCCGACGCGCAACAAGCGTTGGATCGCATCCTCCAGCGCTGCCAGGAGCAACCTGGGTGTCGCCAGGTGTTCCCTGACCTGCCCCGTGAGCTCCGCAACCTGATCCAGACCTTGATTGATCAACCTCCGCTGGTCACCATACCCGACCCAAACACCGGCGCTCCCATTCACCTGCTGCTTACCCGCAACCGCGCCGCTACTACCCTGCAGATCTTGAGTTACACCCAGGAAACAGCCGCCTTACTCCCACTGCTCATCCATAACGCAGCCGGTCAGGATTTCGCTGGACTGGCAGCACAGTTCATGGTGGTCAATCAGGAACTGCAAGGATCCATTGCAGAGGGGTTGTATTATTCGATAGTATGCGCAGAGGACGTGCCGTTTTATCCCCAAAACGCCACTGCAATTTCATCCAGCTACTTGTCCGACTCGAAAGCCGAGTTGGCTGACGCTTGTTCCGTTTGGCCCCACGCCGCTCCGCGAGCCTCACTCCCACAGCCGGTGTCTTCCAATGCTCCCGTGCTGCTGCTCTCCGGCGAAGACGACCCGATCACTCCGCCGGCCAATGCCCAACAGGTCGCCAACAACCTGCCCAACAGCCTGGCTCTGGTTGCCCCCGGTATGGGGCACAACGTCATTAACCGCG
>JAQTMA010000334.1 GCA_028714615.1 Anaerolineaceae bacterium
CGCGGTTAATGACGTTGTGCCCCATACCGGGGGCAACCAGAGCCAGGCTGTTGGGCAGGTTGTTGGCGACCTGTTGGGCATTGGCCGGCGGAGTGATCGGGTCGTCTTCGCCGGAGAGCAGCAGCACCGGAGCATTGGAAGACACCGGCTGTGGGAGTGAGGCTCGCGGAGCGGCGTGCGGCCAAACGGAACAAGCGTCAGCCAACTCGGCTTTCGAGTCGGGCAAGTAGCTGTCTGAAATTGCAGTGGAGTTTTGGGGATAAAACGGCACGTCCTCTGCGCATACTATCGAATAATACAACCCCTCTGCAATGGATCCTTGCAGTTCCTGATTGACCACCATGAACTGGGCTGCCAGTCCGGCGAAATCCCGACCGGCTGCGTTATGGATGAGCAGTGGGAGTAAGGCGGCTGTTTCCTGGGTGTAACTCAAGATCTGCAGGGTAGTGGCGGCGCGGTTGCGAGTAAGCAGCAGGTGAATGGGAGCGCCGGTGTTCGGGTTGGGTATGGCGACCAGCGGAGGTTGATCAGTTAAGGTCTGGATCAGGTTGCGGAGCTCACGGGGCAGGTCAGGGAACACCTGGCGACACCCAGGTTGCTCCTGGCAGCGCTGGAGGATGTGATCCAAAGCTTGTTGCGCATCGGCTGAAGCGGTGACCCCCAACGGCCAATCGGGGGGGACGACTCCGTCGAGCACCAGGCTGCGCACCCGGCCTGGGTTTGTGCGCAGGTATTCCAGCGCAAGGCGGGTGCCATAGGATACCCCAATCAGGTTGATCTGGTCGAATCCCAGCGCCTGGCGCACCTCGTCAAGGTCCTGCACCGTGGTAGCCGTGGTGTAATTCCGTGCATCACCGGTCAACGTTTGAGCACAATCCTTGAGCCGCTGAAGATCTATTGCCGGGCTGGGGTTTGGGATGGATAGGGACGCAGAATCATCCCGGTTCGGGCAGTTAAGTGCTCCCGAACTGCCTGTACCCCGCTGGTCAACCATCACCAGGTCACGCTCCTGGTTGATGCGGGTAAACGCGCTTAAGATCGGTAGGAATACCTGGGTAGCTGCCTGGCCTGGGCCGCCGGCCAGCAAGAAGACTGGATCAGGTTGCGCAGAGCGGTTTCTGGCGGGTATACGGACGATGGCCAGGTTGATCTTGCGGCCGTTGCCGGATGAGCGATCTTCTAAAACAGGCAAGACAATGCATTCGGCTTGCGTATTGATGCCCAGATGGCAGGGTTGCCGCGTTAAATTTGGAGCCGGCGAAACCGTTGGAGAGGGGCTCAGACTGGCAGCATGTACCTGGCAGCCCGACAAAATGAAAAGGGTTGCGATGATCAAGGTGTGCAAGGAAAGGTGGTTTGTCTGCCGGGTTATACGAAGGGACATGCAGGTAATCCTCAGGTTTGTCGATTGTGGGTTCACCCACCCATCCCGCAATGCTATCCCATTATAGAAGGATTCAGCCGGCCTGCATAGTTCTCAGGGGTTTAGCGCATTTTTGTATTAATTTTGAAATGCGCGGGTGAAAGGATCAAATTAGATAAATATTATACGAATATGTGCCAGTTGTCCCTTTGAAACAGGGACGAGTGTATCTGGAGTTCAGCATGAGAGGCCATACAATGAGAGTAGAGTGGATCGTTACCGGCGAGGCTTTGTAAGGCTTCTGGACGGCTTCCGTGGCCGTTCCTGCCACCGGGAAAGCTGCCATCTCCTTCGACAGGTCCCGCCTCTGTGTCCCTGTGTCAGCCTGCCAGGGAACTTTTCACCGGTTTCAGCGTTACAATCAATGGATGGCTCTTCACCCAACAAAGGAGATGTTGTGCCTGGATCTTATCCACCTCAGAAGACGGCCAGGGTCCTTCTCCTGGCGATAATCATTTCACTCGCGCCTTATATTTCTCTGCAACCACGCCTGGTTATTGCGGCCAGCCATCCAGCGGATAATCCTCCGGGCGCGAGTCCCAGCCAAACGATGCTGGCTTTCCCCTTGATTTGGAACAATTATCATGTGCCTTCATACCATTCCGTGCCGTATTTGTCAGAACCCTCTTTTGTTCAGCAATGGAATATGCTGAGCATCCAGGCGGATATTGTTTGGAATAAACACTATGGCGGGGATGCCAATACCCCGGTGGCCATTCTCGACACCGGCATCGACCTGAGCCATCCAGACCTGGCGCAGAACCTTCAACAGGGCTTTGATTTTATTAAGAATGATAACCTCCCGAATGACGAAAATGGACATGGAACTCACGTGGCCGGGATTGTCGCTGCGGCGGTTAACGGGATAGGGATATTGGGGGTGGCGCCTTTCGCCGGTATTGATCCCGTGCGGGTGATGGATAAAGACGGAAACGGAACTGCCAGCACGGTTGCTGCTGGGGTGGCTTGGGCAGCAGAGCACGCGCGCATCATCAACCTGTCATTAGGTGGACCAGAAAACTCCTCCGTTCTCGAGAATGCCGTCCGCGATGCGATCACAAAACACGATTGCCTGATCATCGCGGCCAGCGGGAACTTGGGTAGTTCGGCGCCAGTGTACCCGGCTGCGTACCCGGGAGTGATTGGGGTAGGAGCGATCGAACGATATGGTTCGCTGGCGAAATTCTCGAGTTACGGATCTTCTGTTGATGTAGTGGCACCAGGCGTGGGCATCTATAGCGCCTATTTGGAAGGTGGCTACGCTACCCTATCGGGGACTTCGATGGCTGCCGCCCACGTTTCAGGGTTGGCTGCACTCATCTGGGAAAACCATCCGGAATACACGTCAGTCCAGGTGGCAAACGTCATCGAAGCAACGAGTCTTGATCTGGGCGCTCCCGGAAGGGATGATTTGTTTGGATATGGCCTGATTCAAGCTGACAAAGCCATGAGCTATACTGGAACGCCACCGGGGGTATTGCTGGCTGAGCCGCAAGCCGTTTTGGCTGTCCAGGAGAACCGCGCAGCTCCCTTTGTACCTGGGCGGGTGTTGGTCAAATTCCGCTCCAGTGTACAACCGGCCGTTTCCGGTTCATTGAGCCTGATTATGGCGCACACGACTGATCAGGGCGAGGTGCGCGGGGTGGGAGCGCTAGTCCTGGGTGTGGCGGAGGGGCAAGAGTGGAAAATAGTGGACGAGCTTCGTTCTCAGCCGAATGTAGAATATGCCGAGCCGGACTACATCTATACCACCCAATAATCGTTCCGTACGTCATAGTTGGCAGATGCGTTTCCATTTGGTTCTTGTTTGAAGAACGAAAACACCAGCAAAGGATAATATGAAAACGACCTTCAGTCTGCACCCATTGCTAGCATCTATATCACTGATGGCA
Source organism: Anaerolineaceae bacterium (assembly GCA_028714615.1). The sequence goes on from JAQTMA010000334.1 coordinate 3,316, forward strand.
TTTCTGACTGCCTGCAATCCTGGTGCTGCTTCTGTGGTTGCGACTGCCACCGCTTTCTCTGGATCATCGACCAGTCCGACACATTCTCCAACGCTTACCATAACCCCCTCTCCTATCGAGACTGCTACTCCTAATGCTTTCTCGGTAAAGCAGCTCGCCCGCTGGGGTGAAGGACCGATTAACCGGGCTGCCTGGTCGCCGAATAGCCGGATTATTGCGCTTGCCCACAGCGCCGGTATCGCCCTACAGGATGCCAAAACTCTTTCTGAAACCTCCTTTTGGGAAACCGCTTCAGCCGCTCGAGAACTGGCTTTCAGCCCTGATGGTGAGCGCCTGGCGGTGGGTGAAGTGGATGGGCGGGTCGAGATTTATACCATGCCTGACGGAGTCCTCCAACAGACCCTTCCGGAGGATTCCAGCGGGGTAATCAGCCTGTCATTCAGCCCGGATGGGCAGAGACTGTTATCTACAAATGAGAATGAGCAGGCGCGTCTATGGGATTTGCAGCTCGGTAAAATTATTTCTTCCGTAAATTGCAGTATATGTGATGTAGGCTTCAACTCCTCCGGGCAGCCGCTTGCCTGGAAACGCGATGGAGATGTCTTTACCATTTGGGATGTTGAGCAAGGTAAGTCGCTGCGCAGTCTCTCGACAACCTGGTCTTGGGCATCCGCCTTTAACTCAGATTGGAGCCAGTTGGCTACTGGGGGGGAGGATGGGATTCTACGCATCTGGCAACCAAATGGGA
>JAQTMA010000335.1 GCA_028714615.1 Anaerolineaceae bacterium
GTTCTCGATTTCAGACCCGCCCCGACAGGAGGAACGCACCAGACCGGTTATCCGCTCACCAGGGTGCCGATGGGCTCGCCTAATAGAGCCTGGCGTAGCGCATCCCGGTTCCACAGGTTAAGCACCAGGATGGGCAGTTTGTTCTCCATGCACAAGGAGACGGCTGTGCTGTCCATCACACCCAGCCGCCGGTTCAGAAAGTCGATGTAGGTCAGCTCCCGCAAGAGGATAGCATCCGGGTGGGTCTTTGGATCGCAATCATAGACGCCGTCCACTTTGGTTGCCTTGATCAGCACGTCGGTTTCGATTTCCATGGCGCGTAAGGCAGCAGCCGTGTCGGTGGAGAAGTACGGATTGCCCGTGCCGCCGCCAAAGATGACCACCCGACCTTTTTCCAGGTGGCGGATGGCGCGCCGGCGGATATACGGTTCAGCGACGGCGCGCATTTCGATGGCGGACTGGACTCGGGTCATGACCCCCATGCGCTCGAGCGCATCCATCAAAGCCAGGGCATTCATCACGGTGGCAAGCATGCCCATGTAATCTGCGGTCGCCCGATCCATGCCGCGCTCCAGACCTTCGCGCCCACGCCACAAGTTACCGGCCCCGATCACGATGGCAACGTCGACCCCCATCTCGCGCACTTCCAGGACGCGTTCAGCGATGTGCTCAGCCGCCTTGGGATTGATGCCGAAACCATGATCTCCTGACAGAGCCTCGCCGCTCAGTTTGAGCAAAATCCGGTGGTACTTCAGGCCTTCCATTTTGTCTCCTTTTAAGGAAAAGGCCAACCTTCCGGTTGGCCTGAATTCCTATTCGGTGTCTGAGCTTTTACCCAGCTCCCAACGAGTGAATCGCCGGATGATGACATTTTCGCCAATGCTTGCCACCAACTGGTTGAGCAATTGCTGGATGGTGAGGGAGTCGTCGCGGATGTAGACCTGGCGCAACAGCACGGTCTCATCCTTGAACTTGTTGAGATACCCTTCCACGATGCGCGGAATGACCGTATCGGGCTTGCCTTCTTCGCGCGCTTTGGCGGCGGCAATGGCTTTCTCGTGCTCAACCACCTCTGCGGGGATGTCTTCTTCCCGGATAAAGCGCGGGTCAGCAGCGGCGATCTGCAGGGCAACTTCGTGGGCGAAGGTGCGGAAGGCTTCCGAGCGTCCAACGAAATCAGTCTCGCTGTTGACTTCCACCATGACGCCCACACGCCCATTGCCATGCGAGTAGAGTTCCACCACGCCTTCGGATGCTTGCCGTCCGGAACGCTTGGCAGCGGTTGCCAACCCTTTCTCGCGCAGGTAATCCATTGCTTTCTTCATGTCGCCGTCAGCCGATTCAAGGGCCTTGCGGCAATCGAGAATCCCTGCGCCGGTGGCTTCGCGCAGTTGTTTTATCAATTCGGTCGGAATAGCCATGCGATTCATCCCTCAATGATGGTAATACAGGCAGCCTGGATCAGGCTTCTGGAATGTCTTCTTCTTCGATCTCAGCCGCAACTTCGGGCTCAATGGGCTTTGCCGGAGCAAGCTTGGCCAGGGTGGCCTCGCCGAGCAAGTCCTTATCCTGGAGCTCAGCTTCGTTATCCATCCGGGGGCGGGCAGAGGCGGGGATGGGAGCAGCCTGCTCAGCGGTAGGCTCTTCGAACTGATCCTCGTCCTTGCGCATGGCTTTGCCTTCCTGCACGGCGTCGGCGATTTTGCCGACCAGCAGCTTGATGGCGCGGATAGCGTCGTCATTGGAAGGAATGACGTAATCTACCCCACCCGGGTCACAGTTGGTATCGACCAGGGCGATGACGGGAATGTGCGTCAGGTTGGCTTCGTGGACGGCGGTTTCTTCGCGCACCACATCGACCACGTAGATCAGATCGGGGAGGCGAGTCATCTGGCGTACGCCGCCCAAGCGGATCTCGAGACGGGCAATTTCGCGGCTGATCAACAGACCTTCCTTTTTGGTCAGGCGGTTGATCTCACCGGTGTCGCGCATTTTCTCGAGGCGCTCCAGTTCCTGAATTCGGGCGTACATGGTGACCCAGTTGGTCAGCATGCCACCCAGCCAGCGCTCGGTGACGTAAGGCATACCACAGCGGTTGGCTTCTTCTTTGATGGTTTCCTGCGCCTGGCGCTTGGTGCCCACAAACAGGATCGTGCCGCCAGCCGATATCGTATCGCGTACCAGGTTATAAGCGGTATTCAGGGCTTTGACCGTTTGTTGGAGGTCAATGATGTGGATGCCATTGCGCTCGGTGAAAATGAAGGGGCGCATGTGGGGATTCCATTTGTTGGTGCGATGCCCAAAATGAACGCCGCTTTCCAACAAAGCTTTCATCGATACGACAGATGCCATTCTATTCTCCTTGCCCGCCGGACTGGCGGGACTTTGTGCGTTTTTCCTCCGCCTCCGTCAGCCCTGCGCAGAGCTCCGCGCGGAGCGGGGCACGCACTGGCAGGTCGGGGGGCGTGTGGGATGAGTACGATCGTTCTGATCATAAACCCGCTTAGGCGGGCGACGGATAAGTATACCAAAGGAAGGTTGATTCGTCTATGGAAATCTCTCTCGATTCCAGCAGATCCCAATTCCACCACAATTCGCCATTCGATGGTATAATTTTTTCCCGCGCCTGGAAAGGCGAAATCGAATGTCATTCTCGCGCCCGTGCGCGAAATCAGATGTAAGGATCAATACCGATGAGCGACTTATTACAGGCTGTTCAGGCCCCCGATAATCCCAATATTCCCGAACTCCGCCCGGGCGACGCAGTCAGCGTGCACGTCAAAATCAAGGAAGGCGCCCGCGAGCGCATCCAGGAATTCAAGGGTACCGTTCTGTACGTGCGCAGTAGCGGAAATAACAAAAGCTTCACGGTCCGCCGCATCGCCAGTAATGGTATCGGCGTCGAACGCACCTTTATGAGCCACTCTCCTCGCCTGGATAAGGTCGTCGTGGAACGCCACAATGTTGTCCGCCGGGCGCGCATGTACTTCCTGCGGGGACGCACGGGCAAATCCGCACGCCTCAAGCAGAAGTTTTCCTAAGCCCTTCTGGGTCCACCTCTCCCAGGGTGCAACCACGCCGGGTTGCGCCCTTTTTCCTTGCTCTATATAATGCAACCTGATCCTCTGGTGCACAATGAGAGACAGCATGCCCTCTCCGCTAATCGGTATTACTACCCGAACCCTCTCCGATCACGAAGGCCTCGCGATGATCGCCGCCGTGGAGGCGTACGTGCACTCAGTGATTCGCGCCGGAGGTCTGCCGGTGCTCATCCCGTTAGGCATTCCCAGCGAGCAGTTGGATAAGCTGCGCCGGCGTCTTGACGGCGTGCTCTTTACCGGCGGGGCCGACATCGATCCGGTGCTCTTCGGCGGCGAGCCGCACCCGAGCGTCTATGGCGTGAACCCGGAGCGGGATCGCCTGGAATTGGAGCTGCTCCGCCAGGTCGCTGAACGGGGAACCCCGTTTTTGGGCATCTGTCGTGGCTTTCAGGTGGCCAATGTGGCCCTGGGCGGGAGCCTTTACACACACCTGCCAGACCAATACCCCGGGGGGCTGAAACACGACCATCCGGTGTCCGATTCGTGCTCGCGTTTGGCGCACCACGTACAGATCGAAGCGGGCACTTGCCTGGCGCGCATCGTTGCACCGGATGATTTACCGGTCAATAGCCTGCACCACCAGGGCGCCAGAGACATCGCCCCAGGACTCGTGGTCAACGCCCGGGCCGAAGACGGCCTGGTAGAAGGACTCGAATTGCCCGGGCACCCCTTCGGCTTAGCCGTGCAATGGCATCCCGAGTGGCTGCCCGACGTAGCCCGCATGCAAGCCATCTTCCGGGCTTTCGTCGAAGCCGCAGCCCAGGCCGCCGCCTGACGTTTCAGTGCGAGGATAACATGCCCGACGCCCATAATCCCCAGTTAGCCCCCATAGGTATTTTTGATTCGGGGGTGGGTGGGCTCTCTGTGCTGCGCGCCATCCGCCAACAGTTCCCCGGCGAGGCGGTAATCTACCTGGCCGATCAGGAACACGTTCCCTATGGACCACGCC
>JAQTMA010000336.1 GCA_028714615.1 Anaerolineaceae bacterium
TCTTTGCAGCGCCTTGGCCGGCGAAAACCATCCTGATGCCGCTGGTTTTCAAGTAACCATTAACTCGCGGTAATACGATGGGGCGGGTCTGCCCTGGCAGAGCACCAGGGTCATGAAGACCCGCCCCAACACCGTTAATCGGCTGGTTATTTTTTACAGAGAGACGCCGGACTGCCACCCCCGCCGTGGTATTCGGATTCCTGGTTTCTGTTCCAGATTCCTATTCCTGATTCCTTGACAAGCCTGTTGATCCTGCATATACTGATTTATTAAATCCACATGAGAATCATTCGAAGGATCTGTTTCCACATTCCCCAGGAGGATGCGTAGATGAAAAATAAATGGTTCTACCTGCTTTTGATCGTTGTATTGCTGACGGGTACTACGGTCCAGGCTTCCGCATTGACTCAATCCATCGGCGGAAATCCGGTTAATGAGACCGATGGAGCTAGCACAACTCCGAATCAAGCCATCTCAAAAACCAAGATAGACCCCAATTCTGTGGTACGGGTAATGGTGCAGTTGGCGGATGCACCCTTGGCGACCTACATGGGAGGGGTTCAGAATTTAAGTGCGACCGCGCCATCTGCGACTGGGTCAAACCGTCTCGACGTAGAGCAGCCGGATGCCCAGGTTTATCGCGCATACCTGATCAATCAGCAAACAGCAGCAATCGATGCACTGAAGGCAGCCATCCCTGCTGCTGAAGTGGATCACCAGTACCAGGTGGTGTACAATGGGTTCTCGGCAAGTATTCAATGGAGAGATATTGACAAAGTACGCGGACTTCCAGGAGTAGTAGCAGTATCTCCGGAGCAAGAATATCAACTAAACATGGATGCCAGCCTGCCGCAGATCGGTCTGGGGAGTGGAACGGTGGGCGGTACCGATTGGGTGGATTCTGGTCTATGGAAAGATTTAGGCGGGCACGATAAAGCTGGAAGCGGCATCAAGATCGCCGATATCGACAGCGGTATTACTCCGGATAATCCCTGTTTTGCTCCTGTTGGGTTCTCCTACCCAGCCGGATTCCCCAAGTATAACCCGGGCTACTCGGCCTATGTGAACCCAAAGATCATTGCAGCGCGGGCATATTTCCGGGTTTCTGATCCGCCCAAGAATGGCAACACGGTGGTGGATGACCCTGCGGAAGATCAGGGTGGGCACGGAACCCATACTGCCGGTACCATGACGTGCAATTATGGCGTTGCGACAACCTTCCTTGGCACCAAAATCAGCGGCCTGGCTCCCAAAGCTCAATTGATGGCCTACCGCGTGTTCTATCGTAGCGTCTCCGGCTCGAACAGCGCCTGGACGCCCGAACTCATTGCGGCGTTAGAAGACGCTGTGGCCGATGGCGCGGACGTCATCAACAACTCCTGGGGCGGGACCTCGATTAACGTAATCGATGACCCGGAGGTGCAAGCCTATTCAGCGGCAGTTGACGCGGGTGTGGTAGTGGTTTTTTCCGCCGGCAACAATGGCCCGAATCCCATGACCATTGGCAATCCAGGCACGGGCGATAAATTCATCAGCGTCGGAGCGGTCAACACCAACCGGATTTTCGCTAATCCAGTAGACGTGACCGCCCCTACCCCTGTTCCAACAGCGCTGGTCCACATCCTCTCGGTTGCCGGTTCCGGTCCGAGCATCATTGCGGATGTGACCGGTACGCTGAAGTATGATGCAAGCAATTTGATTGGTTGCGCACCATTTTCTCCGGGCTTCTTCACAGGGAAAATCGCATTCATTCAACGCGGCACCTGTACTTTTGCTGTAAAGATCAATTCCGCATATACGGCGGGCGCCATTGCAGTGGTTGTTTATAATAATTCGGCAGGCCTGCCAACGGCGATGGGTGCGCTTGAAGCAACTACTATTCCTTCCGTGATGATCAGTAACACCGATGGGGCAGCGGTAAAAGCCTATATGGATGCCAATCCCGATGCGGTTAGTATCCTGATACACAAAGAAGTTGCCCCTTACGTCATCGATGTAAACCGGGACACACTGGCGAGCTTCAGCAGTCGCGGTCCCAATCCGAATCTGAGCGTCAAGCCAGATCTGGTAGCGCCTGGGGTGAATATCCTCTCCTCGGTCTCTCCGAAACGCGGAGAAACGGGGCCAGCATTCGCCCTCTATCAAGGAACCAGCATGTCTGCGCCGCATGTGACCGGCGCCGCGGCGCTGCTGCGCCAACTACATCCCAATTGGTCACCGGCTATGATCAAAAGCGCCTTGATGGCGACGGCTTATGAACCAGCATCTACCGTGTTGAGCCTCAACCCGACACAACGGGGCAGCGGTCGGTTGGACCTCTCCAAAGTTGGTTCGGTAGGCTTATGGTTTGATAAGCCGAGCATCAGCTTTGGTACGGTCACGGTTGGCGGAAGCCAAACGGTCACCGTAACCGCGAAGAATGTGACTCGGCAGGCAGTGACATACAACCTGTCCGTGGTCAATAACTCGGGGGGAGCAGATTTCCCCGGACTCTCGGCTACCGCGCTATCAGTTCCCGCGAATGGCAGTGCGAGCTTCGATGTACAGATGACCGCCACAACAGCCAGCGATGCTTACGGAGACATAGTACTAGCGGATGCCGCGACGACCAACCCAGGTCCCACCCTGCATATCCCGTACTGGGGAAGAGGGGTAGCCGCCCTTCCAGCAGCAGATGTTCTCCTCATCGATGACGATAACAGCAATATTGCTCCAGTGCAATGCCCTGATGCTAGCCCGAAGTATGAAGCGGCCTTAACGGCACTCGGTATTACCTATACACGTATTGAGGTGGCTACCAATGGATTAACCGACCTGAAACAACTACCGCGCTACTCCAAAGTGGTAGTATCCGGGGGAAATTGCGGCGGCGACCTGTTCTACTGGACCTATGCGGGGTATGAGAATGTACGCAACTACCTGGCCCAGGGCGGGAAGATGCTGATGATGGGTACGGATAACGCCTATTATGGTATCCAGTATCTGAACGTGGTCGCTAAAGCGCCAGAGATGCCGCTCCTGTTCGGCGGGACGTATGCCCAGGATTCTGTCTTTGGCGCCGGCCAACCGCCGAAACCGAGCGTTTCAGGAGATACAGACTACAGCGATTTCCTGGCTGGGAAAGTCTATGACCTGGCTGCGGGCGGTAATGGGATGGGCAACCAGCTTTCAGTTGACGAGCTCTCGGCTGCGTACTACGCGGATACAGACGCATTACCAATCTTCAAGGCTGCACCAGGAAACGCGATTAATCAGGGTGTGGTCGGGACTCGCATGTCATCCGAGCCGACCATCGAGCGGGTGAAAGGCACTGCCGATTGGACGAAGTTGGGTTATCGCACGCTGATGGTCAGCTTTGGACTTGAAGGGGTGAACAATAACACCGGTTATGGCACCCGCGAAGAGTTACTCGGTCGCCTGCTTGACTGGCTGGACGACACGGTCACCGTGCAACTGGATAAGACCAATTATCTCGTCGGCAAGCCTTGGGATACCCTGACCTTGACCGCCACCGCGACGATGTCCAAAATGAGCAGTAATGGATACACCAATAAGGCGCTTGTTTACCGCTGGGACTTCGGCGATGGCTCAGCTATCCAGAGCACGTCTACGAACACTGCCTCTCACGGTTATGCCGCGACCGGAGTGTATACCGTGCGGGTTGAGGTTACGGATGGCTATGGACACAAGGCGGTCAGCGATGCGACGGTGGTTGTGACGCCCAAGCTATATTTACCGAGCGTTTTCCGGTAAATCCATCGATCGACACAGCCAACAAGAACGTAGAGTACCAAGTAGGGGCGGGTCTGCCCTGGCAGAGCACCAGGGTCATGAAAACCCGCCCTTACACCGTTAATCGGCTGGTTATTTTTTACAGAGCGAGGCTGGACTGCCACCCCCGCCGTGGTATTCGTAGATTTGCCCACCAACGCGGAAGCGAATGAGGATGCCATCCACCAGCACCTGGGTGTAGACCATGCCGGGCTTGGGGCAGCCCAGGCTGCTATCGGGCCAGGTGACCGAGCTCGCGTCGACGATCTCGATTT
>JAQTMA010000337.1 GCA_028714615.1 Anaerolineaceae bacterium
GCTTCGGTTCGATTGTGAACTGTAAGTTTTTCTAATAATCGTTCGAGGTGAAAGCGGACGGTTCTTTCGGAAATGAACAGTTCCTTGCCAATCTGGTCGTTTGTGCAGCCCCGTCCTAATAACTGCAAGATCTCCACCTCACGACAAGTCAAGAGGGGTTTTTCTCCATTGGCCCTCGCTTCTGCCAGCGATTCCGTCACCACCTCTGCCACCGTGGGGCTCAGCCAGGTCTTCCCCCGCATCACCCCGTGAATTGTCTCAAACAATGTTCCTGGCTCTTCTGGAGATCCAGACTCCAGGCGGTAGCGCTAAGGTGAGGGCCATTGTGCAAAGAGGATTTCCTGAGGGTTACCCTCTTGCCGAGAAGTCCGTGCGAAGGAGACCAAGTCCCCATGGCAGCCAAGGCCGTAGGTGGAAAATCGGTGATCTTGGTCGAGATCGGGGGAGCGGTAAATTGTTTCGACCAGATGGCCTGGCGCCCAGGATCTTATTTCTGTTGAACTGGTTTGCCCCGGTTGATTCCACAGCCAATAAGCGCGTTCTTGGCAGATTACCGGGGAGCGAATGCCCGCTGTGCCTAATGCTGCGATACTGCCATTGGCTTCTTTCCCGTAGACCTTTGCCCCCCAATAATCATCCTTTCCCAAGGATATTTCTAGCCACACCCGAATAACTTGATTGCTTGCCCCCTGATACCCTAAACAGGGACTCGTATCATAAGAAGCCGTTGCACCAGTGATCATGTTATTGGAAAAGACTGTACGGCAACCAGAGAGATTATCCTGGACGGTCGTATAGGTGACGAAGGGCCAGCTCAAATAAGGGAGAGAAAACCATTCGTTCTGCCCGGTGCTGCAGAAGAGATCGCTTTGTTGCTCGGTTGAGAGATCTAAAAGCCGCACGCAGGTTCTACCATCCTCTAGGGTTGTGTTCCACACCAATCGGTTTGCATCCAACTTTGGTTGAGGGAGCAAATGCTTTTTGGGTTTCCCGGGCCATGCTTCCACCAGGGTTTCTGCCCGGTCCTGGAGATCGTAAACCCAAAGATGGTAGTCGTTTTCAGTTCGCTCATTTTCTAACAGTGCCAGGTATTGCCCCTGAAGCTCTGCGTATGCGATTTGCCAATGCTCTGGCGCTTCATGGAGAACGGTCTCTTGACTATCGATTTTAACAATTTGAATGGAGCGCTGTTGGTCCGTATAGGAGGTCCACGAAGCGACGTTGCCATCATATAAAGGGTTGGCATTTACGCGAAATCGCGGGGCCTCTACCGTTTGCCATGGCAGGATATTCTCTACAACATCCACCTCTTTGACGCCAGGAGGGGATGGACTGGCCGTTGGAACAATGGTCTCTCGGGAGTTGGGAGTATGTTCCGTGCTTTTGGGGGATGGCTGATCAGGTCTGCTACAAGAACCAGACCCAATGACCAGGAACACGAGCATTAACGGAACAAAAGAGCAGCTTCGAAAACGGTCCATCGTCTAAAGGGTCTTTCAGCCGATCATTTCTTTTCGTATCCTTGTTTTACTATCTTTTATCAGCACGATATTTAATCTTCGTAATAAGAGCCATAAACACATACCGAAGAAGATTAGGATTAAAGGGTATCTGGATGAAACGCCATAGCCAACTGAACGGTATTTAAAAGTCAACCAAAAATTGAGCATTGCCAACATATTGTAAATTATTAAAGACAAAATACTGGATACATCCACTTTCTGGGGGTTAACTACGCCATAGCAGCCACAATTGTTTGTACGTTTAGTTTTCAGAAGCGCAATTTCCAATATTAGAAAGCCTAGAAAGAGAAACACAATCGTCACGGATGAAACCAGAGGTAATAATCCCGTTATTAGAAACACAGGGACTGCGATTTCTACCCCAATTGCAGCCCAAGCAATAAAGAGGATTCCTCTGGCGGGAAAGATTCTCTGCCTTCGAAGGGTTCCCATAAAAAAGGCAGGATTCTCTAGTTTGGCTAAAGCAGAAACACCTAAAACGAGAGCAAAGTAGAGGCCGAGGAGTTGCATGAAAAGAGATATTGCCATAGTATGCTTCCGCCGATTAGGTACTCTAGAAAAAGACGAGATCTTTGAGATAGTGGAACCGCGTTTAGTCCAAATACAGATCTGTGGCTAGTATATCCCCGTCTTCTAATTCCCGGCCGATCACCTGGCAGAACTGGCCATTGTGGATATCAATCGGGCGATCTTTATACGGCTCCTTACCTGGATACTCTTTAGAAACTGCTTCCGTTAGAGGGTGGATCCTTACCTGTTTGTTACCAGATTGCCTGTCCTTGAGTTCGAAAGAATACTCTTCTCCAGACTGGGATGGGTTTGTAATGATCCCTCGCAGGTTTACGAGGTTCACCCACAATAGCTCAACATCTAAGGATCTATCTTCTTTGCGCTTCCCCCACGCGATGAGCCAATCTCCCTTTTTCATCGGGATCTCCTTGACAAAAGCACCCTCCCAGACGTTGGTGGACGCTAGCAGGTGAAGCAGCGTGTCGCCATTTCGATTGTGTATCAGAAGATCTCCCTCCTTATCCTCCACGAACGTCCCTGAAGCATAGTTTTCTATTACCGCGTTTTCGTGGCCTGGAGGAGGCGGGGGAGGAAGGGTTTCAGGAGTGTTCACTTGCTCTACAGAGAAAACATCTTGATTTTGGCTTACATTATTTGTCAACACCCGGACGGCTGGTACAAAGGCAAATAAGCCTAGCATGACCTTTAGAAATGAGCGACGTGGGATTTTTTCGAACATAGTCTATCACTCCTTACATTTTCAGTTAATGCTCTATGAGTGTGAAGGGATTTGTCGGTTGATATTTCGAGAAAAAAGAAATGATCTCTTCCAAGCCTAGTCCCCAGGATAGGTAACTAATATATTGTTATGAAGCACTTGACACGCCCATCCCTTAAGCTTCCATGAAGGGCGATAAAAAAAGCTGTTGTAAGGTCGGCTACAGGATATCGATAATCCGACTCACAGCCTACTACATCGTTACATGTATTACATAAATTGCAGTCGGACTGCTGACTTGCGGGTAAACAGTCCTTTATGTATCCCCATTCAGCAACGGCTTTGCAACTGTCATTAATGTACACTGGCGTACTACAAGATTTCATCGGATTTGGTCCACAGTTATATAAACAAGTTCCGTTATTCAGGTAAGGCCAAGCTAAATGGTACATAGTATCATCACAATCACCACAAGCCCCACCGGTCCCTGTATCGTATCTTCCATTCAGACACAATTCATAATAAGAAAAGTTACCACGAAAAGTTGTTGCCATATTTCCCTCCCAAGAATTCTATTCCCTTTTTTCGCTGTCCGTACTATCAAGGCTGTAGATTATCCACAGATTCGCTCAAGTGGTTCAACCCACAGCATGGAATGAAAATGGACATCTTCTTCCCGATCTACTACCGCAGAAATAACAAGTAATAGTGAATCACAAAAATTTTAGCTTTACTCACTGTTTCCTGCAATGTCAAACTTACCAGTCTCCCCCTGTCATTTTTACCAGTTCTCCTATTCTCGAGCTTCGCAAAAAAATAACCAGCCTTCCTTTTGAAGAAGACCAGCTCAAAGGTATCCATGACCTGGATCAACTCTGGATCCAGGCATTCTTGACCGCAATGGCAAAAGCTTCCATCCGGTTGTGGACGTGTAGCTTTTCCAAGGTCCTTTCAATGTGAAAATGCACGGTGCGCTTCGAGATAAACAGTATTTCCCCAATCTGGTCCGTACTGTGACCCTTTCCCAACAATTGCAGGACCTCCAATTCACGAACGGTCAAGAGGGGTCCTTCCCCTTTCGGGCCATCTTCCACCAGCGATCCCGTCACCACTTCGGCCATAGTCGGGCTCAACCAGGTCTTGCCCCGCATCACCACCCGGATGGCCTCCACCAGTGTCTCCGGGTCATCCTCCTTCACGATGTAACCTTTTACCCCCGCTCTCAGCATCCCCAGAACCGTGGGGGCATCCTCACAAGCCGTGAGCACGATCACATGGGTGTCCGGATCCGTTC
>JAQTMA010000338.1 GCA_028714615.1 Anaerolineaceae bacterium
CTATTTCCGTCATGTCTTTGCCACCCCGCGCGATGTCGGCGCCCATGGATGTCATCTCCGGCATCTCGCCCTTCCAAGGTTCCCATCGGGCCTGGGCCGCTTCCACCCAGGCGGTGGGGATGACCTGCATGGGGTCGGTATCAAACTGCACAGCGAACGAACCATACAAAAGTTGGCTTCGGTAAGGCTCCGGGAGCGCTTGTAATTTTGTTATATACCTATGGTCAAGAAAAGAATTGTCTGTAACCCGTGCCGCGATAAACGTCCGACTTTCGGCGCGATATATATCAACTTCTGAATAATCCTTCGGATCAAAATCATAAACTAGATTATCTTCTCCATCCAAAACAAACGGACGATTATCTGGTAGCTCAACATCCTCACCGTTGATTACTGAAAACCAACGCAATTCACCACATATCGCTGGGTTAGGGTGGTTAGGATCAAGCCAGGGTGCGAAATATTTAACTATCCACATCGCTTCCTTTCTATCAGGGGGATTCATGGTCGCCACAACACGGACTCTCTGCCCCGGTATAGTGGTACGTACCCAGGCTTGTATAAATCTGAACTGCGTCTCCCGAAATTCTGTTAGTTCATCCAGAGCGAGTAGGTCGTGATCACGGCCCCTATAGCGATTCTCGTCTCCTTCATTAGGCATGCTTCCGAATTCTATCAAGACTCCTGGAACCGGCTCCTTCCAGGTTTTTGTTTGAGAATTATAACCGTTCGTATGCGAAACCATACGTATGATGTCATTTACTAGCCCCGATACTTGGGTAGATTCTCTTCTCATTATCAAGGACTTTTTATGCCTAGTTAGGGCTAGGCCACATATAAGTCCAGATTTACCTGATCCGGCCGATCCACCATACCCGGTCACATCCGCCAAACTGTTATAAGCTTGGCTTTGAGGACCCGCTTGTGGCACAAAAACAGGTAATGTTTTAACAGCCGCCTCAAGATACTCATCGAATAGAGCTTTCTCTTCTGGAGTTGCATATTTAAGGAGGTTCTTTATCTCAGCGGGGGTCATTGAGCCCATATATTATTCCATCATGATATAACCTGCGTATAGTCTCATCACTGCATCCATATGCCTTGGCGATCCTACCAAATGAAAATTTCAAGGTGTCTTTATAATATCTAATAACTTTCACACATTCCTCATTCCATTTCTTTGGCGAATTTATCTTTCCTCCCGCCGCTACATATGCCCTACCTATCTGGTGGCTTTCCACGTTATATGCTTTAGCTATTCTTTCATACGAATATCCTAAGACATCCTTAGCATATTTAATAACGATCAGGCACTGCTCATTCCATTTAATCCTTACGCTCCTTGCCTCAGATATTGTTCCACCACTGCGTGTCCAAAACTTCCCCCTCCCTATATTGGATACCATCGTATGGCTAATACCATACACCTTAGCTATTGCTACTATGTTTATACCTAGCTCATACGCATCCCGAATATCGTGTATCTGGGCGCTTGTTAATTTGGACCTACCATGGCTCTCTTCATGGCTATGTCTGTTTTTAGAAACGCAATCCTTCTTGTTATCATCACTAGTTCCCTCAAATATATGCTCAGGGTTAGCACAGCTTGGAGTATCACAGGTATGGCACGCAAACATTCCATTACCAAGCTCGCCATTAAATAGTTCATACGCCACCCGATGGGCGCGATAGGTTTTCCCTTCGTATGTAAATATACCATACCCATCTTTATCCGATCCTCCTTGCCATATCATACACCCATCAGGGTGATCTTCTGCCGGGGCTACCCTTTCCTTCCATCGCTCATATAGGCCCCGTTTAGTATCGTATAGATACATATGTTTCGTATTACAACAAACTTGATTTTCGCATTTTCTTTTTATGTAGGCCCCTTCTGGAATATATCCATTACTATTTTCCCATATCAACCTATGAACTTGTTTCTCTGCCCTCCCTATTTTAGTTATACCAGTCCCTCTCTTATCTTTAGCCCCATGCCATTCCAAACATCCCGTTTCTTCATTCAGTTTAAGCTTCTCGTTCAATCTTTCTAATAACGTCTTCTTAGCCATTTCACTTCACCTTTTTAAGCAGTTAAAGGGTGCCTACTCGCGGGCTGCTTGGCGACGGGATGCCAGCCCGTCCCCGCTTTCGGCAACTCTTGGCAGTTCTTGCGGCCTATTAAAGCCTGTGCTCAATTCACCCTAAAGCGAATCCAGCCACTCTATAAACCTCATCCTATCGGGGTTTCGCTACCGGTTTAACTAACTTAGGCGTATCCGCTTTTCGCGGGTTCCGCACTTTCAATAGCGCCCGCCGATTTTCAATACCCATGGGGCTCTTTCTCCAAGACTTCAATTCAGTTGTCATTTCACTCCTCATGCTCTATAATCAACCCTTCCTGCGAGTCCCTCCGCTCCTTCAACAGCGACAACATTCCCGCCACCGCTGCCAGTTTGCTGTTTTCGTCCAGAGCCGTCTTGTTGGCGCCCACGTTCAGGTTGTTCTGGGTATTGTTGAAGGTGACCCCGCCATCGCCCTTGGTCGGCTCCTCCGGCTTGAGCTGGACATCCTTCATGCCCAGATCGCGAATCTTGGAGAAGGTATCGACGGTCTTGCCCAGCATGTCCATGAACGACTCCTTCTCGCCTTGGAGACTGGCCGCCGCCTTGATGCGCATATCCTCGGGGTGGAAGCGGACGGGGTCGTTGATCGCCATCAGGCGCAGCATCGTGGACTCCATTTGCATCTCGGCAATGGCGTAGAGGTAGTCGATTCCCCGCGAATTGCGGTCGCGCACGACGCCCTGGCGGCCCTCCTTGATGGGGGCCGGCAGGTTAGCCAGGGTTTCCCCGGCGGTCGCCGGCAGATCGGTTTCCGGGCCGTTGGGGGCATAGGCCATGCGAAGCTGCACACCCCGGCGCACCAGCTCGGTATAGGAAATCTCGGTCAGGTCATTTTCGATGGCGAACTCCTGCACATCCTCAACCGAGAGGCCATGCTTCTCGGCGATGGCGGTCACGGTCAGGTATCCGGAGCAATAGTCCCTCCGCAGTTCGTCAGGATCGTCGATGTAGGTTTTCATTTATGTATCTGAAAGTCTTATAATCACCAAGGCCATCTTATTGTCCCGTGTTAGCTCAAGTCCCTTATCAAGTTAAAAACATTCATGTTTTACCAATTCCTCTCTCACAATCCTTCGAATGTCCTCTTCTAACATTGGCAATATCGGCATGGAAACCGGGGTCGGTCCTCGGGCGCATTCCTCTTGGTATAGGATACCACTATCATTAAACAAAGGCTTTCCGCAATATCCACAGGCCGGTGGCTTATAATCTCCAATGCTCATGCTGATTACCCACACGTTCTAAATTTAACAACTAATCCTGCGATGGCGACCAGGAGTCCCAGCAACGCAAGGCCGGCGCCCCAGGCGATGCCCATCCCCCGGTCCTGTCCCCGGTGCGCTTGTAGCTGCATGGCGACGGCATCCAGGCGTTTTTCCATCGCCTCGAAGCGGATGTCCACTTCACCCTTCCGCACCAGGCTAGCCTGCATGTCCGCCATCTGCTGCCGGAATTCGTTGACTGATTCAAATCTTCGCTCTGTGGCGGCTTCCGCTTTCAACACCGCTTCCCGAGCCGCCGCGAATTTGGCCTCGTATTTACGGTCCCGCTCGTCCATGATGGCGAGGAGAAATTCCTTAAGGGATATGTCGGTCATAGCGGGTAATTACCATACTTTCAGCAGTATGGCAATTGATCGGGCACAAAAAAGGCCGCTCTGGGAGGCGAGAGCGGCCAACATGGGGTTCAGGATTAACTTGACTCGGACAGTTTAACAAATCGTTCCAGCGCCTTCAAGCACTGAATGGCCTCATTCGGCGTGTCGAATTGGAGAATGAGTGCATTGTCGACCTGTTGCATGGCGGCCGCCCGCTGAAGGTTACGAAGCGCCACACGGGCTTGCATGTTAAGGGCCGGCTTGTGGGGCTTCCGCGTGATCCGCCAGATCGCTTTGG
>JAQTMA010000339.1:0-1135 GCA_028714615.1 Anaerolineaceae bacterium
ATCGGGTTCGCCGCATTGCTCTTGCTGATGGGTTACATTACCATTCAAGATTTCGCCCACCCGATCATTACTCCTTAGGGAGGGCTCTGTACGAGGTTTGTTTATGGAAATCTATAACCGTGAGAACGTTCCATTTCAGGCTGTTCTGGATGCATTATCAGACGTCGAGCGACCATTTCCCCCTGTCTACTTACATCGCTTTTCGGACATTTCTCATACTGACCTGGGAGACTTGAAGATCATTTGGGGACAGCTCCCGGTCGAACGGCGCCGCGCCCTGTTGGAAGATCTAGAAAGATTAACCGAGGCCGATACGTTAGTGTCGTTTGATGATCTCGCCCGCTACGTCCTTCAGGATGAAGACCCCATGGTGCGGATCCTCGCAATCCACTTACTGTGGGATGTGGAAGACCCCCATCTCGCTCCAACGTTTATTCAGATGATGGAAACTGATCCCGATCACCAGGTAAGAGCTGCCGCAGCCAATGCACTCGGCCAATTCATCTACCTCGGTGAGCTGGAAGAGATCCCTGAACCAGTATGGCACCAGGTAGAAGATAGCCTTCTCAATGTCCTTTCCGGAGAAGACGCTCCCACTGTTCGCCGCAATGCTCTCGAATCGATGGGATATTCCAGCCGGCCTGAAGTCCCCAGCTTGCTCCAAGAAGCTTACCAGCGCGGGAACATCGATTGGCTCGCCTCATCCCTATACGCCATGGGTCGCTCAGCGGACGATCGCTGGAGCCCGGAAGTCATCCGCATGTTGGCTCATGATTTATCTCCGATCCGGGAGGAAGCAGCTCGTGCAGCAGGAGAGTTGGAACTCCGGGATGCCCGTGCAGATCTCCTGCGGATGGCTCGCGAGGATGAAGAGGAAGTCCAAATCGCCGCGATCTGGTCTCTCTCGCAAATCGGGGGGGATGAGGTTCGGGAAACCCTTGAGGAATTGCTGGAAGCGGCCGAAGATGATGAGAAAGGCGAGATTATCGAGAATGCCCTGGATAACCTCACAATCAACGAAGGCATGGGGCTCTTCGATAATCTAGATATCGGCGACATTGATGAGGACAACGACGAGAAGAGCGGTCCGGGATTGAATGGAAACCGGACCAGCTCTTCCTAGATCCAATAAACC
>JAQTMA010000339.1:1235-4000 GCA_028714615.1 Anaerolineaceae bacterium
CACAATCAACGAAGGCATGGGGCTCTTCGATAATCTAGATATCGGCGACATTGATGAGGACAACGACGAGAAGAGCGGTCCGGGATTGAATGGAAACCGGACCAGCTCTTCCTAGATCCAATAAACCAGAAGCTAGACGCGTTCAAGCTCTTTTCACGATCCGTATGAGGGGAATCAGAATATGCCATCGAACGTCAACGCCCGCTTGCATGTAGTAGTAGATGGGAGGGTTCAGGGGGTTGGTTTCCGCTTTTTCGTAATCGAACGAGCGTTGCCCTTGAAAATCACCGGTTGGGTGCGCAATACTTCCGAAGGTCAGGTTGAAGTACTTGCGGAAGGGGAGAAACAAAACCTGCAACAGTTGCTTGATGCGCTTCGCACCGGTCCTCGAGCTGCCTACGTGACCAATATTAATTTCGATTGGCAACCGGCGAGTGGAGAGTTTACCCGCTTCGAAGTTGGTCGCAACGAATAACTTATCCACAAAGTTTGGCGGTCTGCTCCTCCGCCGGCAGATGGTTTACAAGGGTCTCTACCCAACTACGCACAGCTTCCGGAGATTGCAGCCGGTACTGCGCCAGGCTGAGTCGCTCATCCCGGGCTACCAGAATGGTCATTCCCCCCAGGTCTTCAACCACCTGAAAGCCTGCCTCGTCTTTATCGTCGTCACCGATATATACCGGCACAGCTCCTGAGAGTGGATAGCGCTGCCACAAATATCGCACCGTTTTGCCCTTATCCGCATTGCCTGGCACCACCTCTACTAATCGGCTCCCTCCCAGAACCTTTAATTGATCATGGTCGACGGCGCCATTAGCTATCCGCTGAGCCGATGCAAGCACCGTTGATGCTTCATCTGGGGCGGCAAACCGGGCATGCAGCGCAACTGCAAATCCCTTGTCTTCCAGGTAGAAACCATGCCGCCCAGTAATCAGGCGCTCCCACTCAAATTTCACCTGCTCGAGTTTAGGGCGGAGGGTATCATATGCGACCGAATATTCAATCTCTCCTTCCGGAGTACGCAGCTCCACTCCGTATGTCCCTGCCAAAATAAGCCCTGCAACCGGCATTAACGCAAGCGTATGGCCCAGTCGCCGGCCACTCGTGATGGCTACCCGGAAATTGGGATTTGCGACCAGGCGCCTGAGTAAGCGGATAACCTGAGTATTGGGATTTATTACATCAGGAGTTGGTTCAAATTCAGCCAAAGTGCCATCATAATCCAAGAAAAGCCAGGCGCGTCCGGCTGCCAGAAAGGGTGCGAACGGGGGAGTTGGCTGTGGAGGCATCAACCAGGTGTCCCGTCCTTGATCATCGGTTTGATCTGACGGGCAAATATTGCCGGCCAGGTATATTCCATTCGTACCCGGGCTTTCATGTGGTGCACGGAGTCGGTCTCAGCCCAGTCCAATACCATCCGGGCAATTTCTTGCGGGTCTTCGTCCGGTGAAAACAAATGGACGTCCAACCCGCCGATCTCGCGAGCCGCGGGTGTCGGGGTACTGAAGACAGGTAAGCCTGTCAAACCAGCCTCCAGCACCGGCAACCCAAATCCCTCTCGGTGGCTGGGTATAAACACCAGGTCGGCCAGGCGGTAGAGCTCGCCGACCATAGCCGGTTTGATCGTGAATGGTTTGCTACCCGATTGGCCACCCTCAGCCACGAAGCATACTTCTTCTTCAATGTCCAACTCCTGGCGCAACTCGAGGAGAGTATGGAAATAGCGCATCGATTGCTCGTCATGTGGATCCGGCGGGCCGGTGACGACCAGGCGCAACGAGTAGTTGAGCGCCTTGATTTCTGCAGCTACACGAAGGGCCAATTCAATATTTTTCGCTTGTGTCACTCGGACTGGCATGAGGATATTCAAGGGAGAGGCTAACAATCCTAACCTCTGGGCAAAGCTTTCCCCTTCTCCGGAGAGTCCTAACAGCGTTGCCGGTTCCACACCGCTATAGATGACCTGGATCCCTTCGATTGGACAACCGAGGAGGTCAGCTACCTCTTTCTGTCGTAGCCGGGAGATGGCCACATAAGTGATCTTTGCATCGTAACGACGCAGTAAATCCCACGGATATCCGGGATGGATTTGGTCTCGGGAGTGTGCGCTCGTCCAACTGAGATCGTGGCACCAGGCTATGCAGTTATGCAACCGCTCTTGGTCAAGCAGGCGGAACAACGCCGCTGTTAATGGCAGGTTGAAGTGTTTGGTGAGCACATTATGGAGGATGAGATTATCGAAGCGCTCCAAAATCGGCCCCAGTATGGTTTCGAGCCGGCTTGCCAGGATTTCGAACTCTTCTGGGATGCGCCCCTGCACCAGTGATGCAGAGATTTGCTGTACGGATGGATATTGGGAATCCATCTCGGGCACCTGGATCAGTTGAACGGATGGCGGATATGCATCCTGATCGCCCCGCCCAGTAATAATAGTAACCGGGTAACCAGTTTGAATGAAGGCTTCCGCATGCGCCAACATCACCGTTTCCACGCCGCCCACGACCGGGGAGGCGGAATAATGGAGAATGGCTGTCGTTCCTCGATATGCCATTTCAGTTTCCTTATAATCCCAGGCGGCTGATTTCCTGCAACTGCCAGCACAACCAGGTTTCGATATCTTCAGACTCAACCAGTTGGCGGAGACGCTCTCTCCGGGTTTTCCGCTCCGCTTCAGGCATAGTTAACGCCTGGTGTAAGGCTTCACATGTATTATAAATATCACACGGGGAAATCACTAAAGCGCCAGAGCCCAGTTGTTGCGCTGC
>JAQTMA010000340.1 GCA_028714615.1 Anaerolineaceae bacterium
TGTCCTACCGGTCAAGCGCAGGTATTCCAGGGTGAGCTCGTCAACCGGGAAGAAGGTGATAGTAGCTCCATTTTCAGGAGACATATTGGCAATCATTGCCCGGTCGGTCAACGGGAGCTGGCTGAGGCCTGCTCCGTAAAACTCAACGAACTTATCCACGACCCCCTTATTGCGCAACATCTGGGTGATCGTTAGAGTCAAATCGGTGGGAGTGACCCCTTCGGGAAGTTTTCCGTGCAGTTTGAAACCGATCACGTCCGGAACCAGCATTTCGAGCGGCTGGCCGAGCATGGCCGCGATGGCCTCGATGCCGCCGACACCCCAACCGGCGATCCCTAAACCGTTGATCATCGTAGTGTGAGAATCTGTACCAACCAGTGTGTCGGGAAAAGCGAACTTACGACCATTCGACCCGGTCGTTAACACCACCTGGGAAAGATATTCCAGGTTCACCTGGTGTACGATCCCGGTGGAGGGGGGCACGACGCGAAAATTCTCAAAGGCTTTCTGACCCCAATGCAACAGCTCATACCGCTCGCGGTTGCGTTTGAACTCAACCTCCGCATTGAGTTGCAGCGCCTGGGGTGTGCCGAAAAAATCGACCTGGACGGAATGGTCGATCACCAGGTCGACCGGGATGCTCGGATTGACCTTGGTCGGGTCGCCCCCCAAGCGCTGCATGGCTGAACGCATGGCGGTCAGATCCACGACTACCGGTACACCGGTGAAATCTTGCATGATCACCCGGCCAGGGAAGAAGGGCATAGCCGGGCGCTCGGCAGCGTGAGCTGGCCATTGAGCCAGGTTGAGGACATCCTTGCGAGTGGCTACTTTGCCATCGGCGTGGCGCAGGACGGCTTCTAGCATGATACGAATCGAAACCGGTAGTCGTTCCATTTTGCCCAATCCGGCTTGTTCCAGGCGATCCAGGCGGTAAATGGTGTAATCTCCAGAACGGGTGTGCAGGATTTCAGGCACGTTCAATAATTCCCCTTCCATTTTGTTCCTTTCGCTACCGAGGACTAATAGAATTGATTTTGGATTCAAACCCTCGCACCACCCCCCTTGGCTCGGCCCTGGCCCACGCAGTCCTGGCGGACTGTGCCAGGGGTTCGCCAGGACTGCGTGGGCCAGGGGGCAGGCGTTACGTGGATAAAGTTCTTATGCGATTATCCATGTCTACAAGCATTACTTTTCATCCATTTGTTGGATGATGGCAGCGCCGAACTCGGAAGTGCTGAGTAAGGTCGCATCTTCCATCTGGCGCTGGAAATCGAAGGTGACCGTTTTGGCTGCTACAGCCTTCTCAATCCCCCGGATGATACAATCCGCAGCTTCATTCCACCCGAGATAACGGAACATCATCTCTCCCGAGAGGATCACTGAACTCGGATTGACGACGTTTTTGCCTGCGTACTTGGGTGCTGTGCCATGGGTAGCCTCGAAAATGGCTACCCCGGTCTCATAGTTGATATTGCCGCCAGGAGCGATGCCCATACCCCCCACCTGGGCTGCCAGCGCATCGGAGAGGTAGTCGCCGTTCAAGTTCATGGTGGCGATCACATCGTAGTTGCGCGGTTGGGAGATGGTCTGTTCGAAGATAATATCCGCAATCGAATCTTTGACCAGTAACCGGCCGCTCTTCATTGCCTGGTCCAGCTCGACGTTTGCAGCCGGCTCACCTTTTGCAACCTTGGTACGGTCCCATTGCAACCAGGTATACACCTGGTCTGCGAACTCCCGCTCGACCAAATCGTAACCCCACTTGCGGAAGGCGCCTTCGGTGAATTTCATGATGTTGCCTTTATGCACCAGAGTGACCGAGCGACGGTGGTACTTCAGCGCATAACGAACTGCAGCGCGGACCAGCCGTTCGGTCCCTTCCCGTGAGATAGGTTTAAGGCCGATCCCAACCGTATCCGGGAAACGGATCTTAGCGTATTCTGCAGGGAAATACTCTTGTAATAACTGTTTTAACGTGTTCGTTTCCGGGCAACCTTCTTCAAATTCAATACCCGAGTACAGGTCCTCTGTGTTCTCGCGGAAAATGACCATGTCCACAAAATCCGGGTGCTTGACCGGGGATGGCATGCCCTTGAACCAGCGTACCGGGCGCAGGCAAGCATATAAGTCCAGGTCTTTGCGTAAAGCCACATTGAGGGAGCGCATGCCCCCACCTACTGGGGTGGTCAAGGGACCTTTGATGCCCACCAGGTAATCGCGAAAAGCCTGGATGGTATCCTCCGGAAGCCAGGAGCCGAATTTGGTATAGGCTTTTTCTCCGGCAAACACTTCCATCCACACAATTTTGCGGCGCCCCCCATAAGCTTTCTCAACTGCTGTGTCAAATACGCGCCGAGCTGCCTGCCAGATATCCGGCCCGATCCCATCCCCTTCGATAAACGGAAGAATCGGGTGGTCAGGAACCTTGAGTTGACCATTCTGAATAACGATCTTTTCACCGACCTCAGGTATTTGTACAATGGTGTATGTCATTTCCTTAATTTACCTTTTAACTCAAGATTTTCTTGATATTATACAGGATATTCTACCTTTTGATTGACAGAGATTAAGGATCATAGGGAATCTTTCACAATGCTTCCCACTGATCCAGATCAACCAATTTATTATCATATTTTGGATATAATAAGTCTATATATTTAATCGACCATATCTTCGGGAGGATTAATGTCGGAATCAGTGCAGGAAAATGATGAGCGCGCTTTTAGTTTTTTCCCATTGAATAACCGGCCAGGGAAACCGCGAAGAAAGGGCGTCACCGAAATCCGCGGCCCATACTACTCACCCATGGGAAAACGTTACCTCCAAGACTTGCTTGAAACGATGGGGGGTTATGTGGATGTGTTCAAATTCGCCGGCGGTTCTTTCAGCCTGATGCCGCGCAGGGCAGTGCGGGAGCTGCTCGATACCGCCCATGATCATGCAGTCCAGGTCTCGACCGGTGGTTTCATCGAGCGGGTGTTAACCTACGGGCCTGAAATGGTCGAGCGCTATATCCGTGAGTGCAAGGAGCTGGGTTTTGATATTATCGAAATCTCCAGCGGTTTCATCACCTTCCCCACCGACGATTGGCTGCGCCTGGTTGACAAAGTTCAGAAGGCCGGTCTGAAGGCCAAGCCCGAGGTAGGCATCCAGTTCGGCGCCGGCGGTGCAACCTCCGCTGGGGAACTGGCCGCGGAAGGTACGCGCGACCCAGAATGGGCCATCTCGCAGGCGAAACGGTTCATTGACGCCGGCGCTTACCTGATCATGATCGAATCGGAAGGGATCACCGAGAATGTCACCACCTGGCGCACCGATGTAGTTGCCAAAATCATCAATGCCCTGGGGCTCGAGAAACCCATGTTCGAAGCCGCGGATGCGCAAGTGTTCGAATGGTATGTGAAGAATTACGGACCGGAAGTAAATTTGTTCGTCGACCACAGCCAAATCGTCCAGCTTGAAAGCCTGCGCTCGGGAATTTGGGGTACAAAGAGCACCTGGGGCCGGATCCTGACGTATAAAGGGTAAAACTGTTGGGTCTATTGCCCACGGGCTTCACCAGCATGCGCACCACCGCCCGATGTTCCCGGACCCGGTAGAAGTCTTGCCTGGCCCGGGTCCCGGGTTTTTGCATGAGCGGTTATAATCGAGAAGATCATCGAATCCACCCGGCCAACGCACCCCAAGCACCGCAGCCGCCGGACTGCGGCAGACTGAGAGTGAACCCGATGCAGAAGACTCTTCTCGAGGGGGAAAAAAAGACCCAGCCAACCCGCGTCTTGATCGTTTCCATTTTGATTTTGATGGTGATCCTGTTCTTCGTCTCTCGCGAAATGGAGGCCGTCAAGGAGTTCATTCGCAGCAGCGGGTGGATTGGGATCTTAGTGAGCATCGCCCTGTACGGTGTCTTGGGCGCGTCGGTGATCCCTTCCGAGCCATTAACCATCCTGATGAGCACGGTGTTCGGGCCTTTCTGGG
>JAQTMA010000341.1 GCA_028714615.1 Anaerolineaceae bacterium
ATGTTGCCTGCGGGAGGGGGGATTCGCCCAACTTGCTGACCGCCGAACAGAAGGCCTTGGTGTGCAGCTACCTGCAGTCCTGCAGCCTGCGCGCCTGGGAGAATGCCAGCCCTTCCGTCCAACGGGTATTAGGCGCCGCGCAGCGATGGCTGAGCGCACTGGATGGCGAGGTTGCTGAAACCGGGAGTCTCGCTGCCCCGGTGACCTGGTCGCACCGGCGCGCCCATATCCTCAACTAGTTCTCAATATAGGGTATAATCACCCAACCAGACAATTCCGGTCATTAATCGCATGTAGCTTCTAGTAACCTGTTGAGCGTAAGCCCACCGGTTGCATCTTCCGCGCGTTTCCCATTGACCTTCGCCAGTTGAATTATCCCCTTGGGGAGCTGCCGGATGTCCGCGAAGAGCCGGTTGATCCTGGGAATGTCGGGTGAGTTTATCCCTATAAGGATGGTTGTTCCTGACCATGAAACATTATCTCTGGGAGCTGCACCCCTACTTTCGACAGGTAGCCGGCGAACTGCGCGTATATCGGATCCATCCCCGGTATTATAATGAATACCCTGGTCATCTTGCCCGCCATCTTGCTCGGGCGAGCCATCGACGTCACCCTGGCCTTTGAAAAAGGCCAGGCCACTCTATCGCAAACCATCTGGGCAGCCCTGACCTTCTTGGGGGGCGCGCTCGCCACCCAGATTCCCCGCTTAGGTAACCGGTGGTGGTTGATGACCGCTAACACCCGCATCCTGGCCAACATTCGCGCCGATGCGTTGCGTGGCGCGCTTAACTGGCCGATGGACAGGCTCCAAAAAACCTCCATCGTGGACCTCATGGCCCGCATCGTTGGCGACGTGCAGGTTCTGGGCGTCGGTATCTACGATTTCACCGTCGAAATCTGGGATACCGTTCTCTTTTCCATCTCCGTTATCACGACCCTGTTATTGATCGCCCCACACCTCACCGCCTTGCTCCAGGAACAATTGGCTGGGATTCGCGTGCTGAAGCTGTTTGCCGTACGCAGGCTGCCGGGCAGCGCGTAGAGGAGTGCTCCCGAAAGCTGGCGAAGGAGAATTTCACCGTGGTTCGCCTGCGAGAAGGGTTGCAGCCGGTCTATTCCATGCTGATGTATGCCGGCGTTCTGCTCGTTATTACCGTGGGAGGACAGCAGGTGATTGACGGGCCAGGACAGTGGGTGTCTTCGTCGCTTACCTGAAATTATTCCTGCGCTTTACCACCCGCGGTTACCGCATCCCCAGAATGTTCAACACCATTCAATCCGGTGGGATCGCCTTTACCCGCTTGAAACCGGTCGTGGCGCCTGCGCTGGCGGTCGCCGGGGAACCGCGCTGCCCATCCGGCCTTGATCGACGCTTCCATCGATGTTCCCCTCGGGTCGTTTGTTGCCATCACCGGCCCGGTGGGCAGCGGGAAGAGCGCCCCCCTGCGCGCCATTCTCGGCCTGTACGCGCTCGAAAAAGGCGAAATCTTCCTGGACGGCGAATCCTTGTTGGAGATCCCTTCCGAAGAACGCACCGGACGCATTGGTTACTTGCACCAGGATCCCTACCTTTTCACCGGCGACATCCGCGAGAACATCGTTTTTGGCTCAATCGGTCTGGGCAGCCCCTAACGCGTCTCCGACGCGGTCCAAACGGCCATCGTAGAGCCCGATCTCAACGCGCTCCCCGACGGTCTGGAGTCGCAGATCGGCGAGGGCGGCAACCGGGTTTCCGGTGGGTAGCGCATTGCGATGGCGCGTAGCCTGACCGGCGCCTCCGCGCCTCCGGGCCTGCTGTTGCTGGACGACCCATTTTCTGCCGTTGACCTGGATACCGAAGCCCGCCTCATCCATTCCCTGCTGCAGGCTTTCGGCCGCGGCTCGCCGGTCTGCCGGCGCGCCACCATTATCCTCAGCTCGCACCGCCTGGTCGCTTTACCCCTGTCAGACCAGGTGCTGGTCTTGGACCAGGGACGAGTCTGCGAAGCGGGCGCCCATGCTTCCCTGTTGGCTGTCGGCGGATTGTATGCCCACCTCTACCGGCCCCGGCCTTGCCCGCTCTGAGTTCGGAAAACCGGTGCTGGTTGATCCCACTCACCGGCTTTCAGGGAAGAGACCAATGACCGCTGCGAAGCCACCCGCCCCATCGAAAAAACCGTACGGCACCCAGGTCTTCGAAATCTTGGTCCCCAGCCGCTTGTGCCTCCTGCTGTTCGCTGCGACCATCATCGCCGGCGCCTCTCTGGAGCTGGCGCCTCCCCTGGTGATGAAGCAGGTGGTCGACGCCCACCTGACCCCGCGCATCGCCAGCGGCCTGTGGTCCCTGGCTGCCGCCTATTTCACCTCGATCGTCCTGATCCAGGCGTCGAACTTCCTGGCCACCTCCCTGACCACCCGCACCGCGCAGACCGCGCAGACCGCGCTGCACAACCTGCGCGTGCGTCTCTTCACCCACCTCCAGCGCTTACCCATCCATTACTTTGACCAAAACCCACTGGGCGACATGATCAGCCGTTGCACCGCTGATGTGGATGCGGTCGACCAGCTTTTTTCGTCGGGCGTGATGGGCTTGATCACGGGCCTGGTGCGTTTGCTGACGTTACTGGTCGCCATGGTTATCCTCAGCCCTAGCTTGACCCTGGTTTTGGTGCTGGTCATGCCGCCGCTGGTGTGGGTGACCAACACCTTCCGCAAGCATATCCGCGACGCCGAAAGCGAAAGTCGCCTTGCCATTGGAGTGCTCACTGCCCATCTGCAGGAAACCCTCGGCGGGGTGGAGGTCATTCGGGCCTTTGGCCGGGAGCAGGCCTTCGTCGCCCGCTTCAGAGGCTTGCTGAAACGGGCTTTGACAGCCTCGAACCATTCGTCGCATTACTCTGCCCTCTACTCGCCCATCCTGCAGGTCATGCTCGCGATGGTCATCTCGTTGTTGTTTTAGTTTGATCAAAAATATTAACCCAGATCCCATCCAAACCTCCCAACAACAAAGCTCTCAACCCGTTATATACCGTTTGCACTGAGATATTCCAGCCACTGAGGATCTTCGACAGACCGATATGCTCTCTAATCATCACCAATGCCGAATACCGTGACCTTTTAGCCAAGGGTGTCCATTTTGACGATTCTCCGAAATCGCTGGACGGTGGATGGCGAACAGCACACTTTGAGGATCCGGAAGGCAACCTCTGGGAAATCGCTCAACGACCCAGCGCTTGAGACTGTCTGACCGTGTGTAAGAATCGAGTCGCGCCTGCTTAACTCGCGTTTGATTTGAGACAACCCCACCATGCCCCTTCTACCTATGTAAGCGCCGTTCCCATCGACCGGTACAAGCGGCGCATCTTCATAGCCCTGTTGCCCTTTCCAGGACGGACCCACCCTCCCCTGCGTCGGACCCTGCCCGGGCGGGCATACACATCCCGTCAGCGGTAGGGGAACGGGGTCGGGATTCCGGGATGCAGGAGGTTTGACCAAACCCCGTGCCCCTGGTGCACCTATCAGGGCCACAGGAATTTGTGGTTGGGTCTGCGCAGCGTCCCGTAGCGAAGCGGAGGGGCTGCGTAGCGTCCCGTAGCGAAGCGGAGGGATGAGGGTTGAGCCCGGTACCTCTGGGGAAACCATCGCCCATAACCGAAACCCAACATAGCTTCCTGGGTATTGGATAGGGAAGGGTCGAGCACCAACCCGGGTATTTGTCGCCGGAGGGAAGAAAACAAAAAATGCTTTTCCTCCGCGCCCCCGCGCCCCTGCGCGAGAAGTACCCCCCTCGACCCCCCTGGCAACCATAGGAATAAATCATATAATAGGATCAATAATATATAAATATAAAGGCTCCGATAGTCGAAAGGAGGATTATCTTGCAATCGCTTCACGAAACCACTCCGAGAATTGGAGACGATGACCAGCAAAAGGTGTCCGGCCGCCCGAGCGTTGTAGTGCTTGGAGCTGGCTTTGG
>JAQTMA010000342.1 GCA_028714615.1 Anaerolineaceae bacterium
CGTTTAGCCATTCCGAGATCTCGAGATCGGAGTAGGCTCCGGTGGCATAGCGCTCATACATCTCAACCACCACTGGAGCCTTGTCAGGATTGGGCACACCCACTTTGCGATTTCCTTGAAGCTGGCTGATGTAACCCCAAGGAACAGCGCCGTTATGAAAGCCTTGAGTTGACCGTTCTAATTTGCCTTTATTGGTCTCCTTACTCAAGTTATCGCTGTAAAACTCGCCGAGCGAGCTAACCAGGTGGAATAGTAACTTTCCTTCCGGAGTTCTGAGATCAAACGGCTGCTCCACGGCTTTGAAACTGATTTCCAGCGATTGCAGCTCGTGGACGATTTCCAAGGACCATTCCAGCCTGCGTGCCAGCTGGTCAACCTTGTGTACGTACAGAATTTTGAACAGGCCCCGCCTGGCATCATCACGCATGGCATTGATGCCCGGACGAAATTTTTTCCGGTAGGCGGATTGCGCCGGGTCGGAATAAACTTTGACGATGGTTACTTTATCCCGCTCAGCCTGCTCTTTGATCTGCCGTAATTGAGCGTCCAGGCTGAAAGAATCGCTTTGCATCTCAGAAGAGTAGCGGATGTAAGCTGCCCCTGGGATGGGATGCAAAGAATCTGATGAATTGGCTTTTATCATGATTATTTTTCTCCTTTGTTGTGTTGGTTGATCTTTGCTGGGTGACGTTCAGTTATGTATCTAAATTCATCAGACGCCTCCTTCAGGGACAGAATCAGGTTGGATCAACTGGTATCTTTATACTCATCCTCCAGAGCTATCAAACGCAGATGGACGCGTACCAACCAATCCAGCAGGCTCTTCGGGGGTCTTTCCGGGATATACAGCTGTCCCTGGAGATGGGTTATATCATCTCCGGAAACCCCATCTTTTTGTGGGTCATGGTTTTGGGTAGGGTTGTGACTTACTGGCGTTTGTGCCATAGCTGCACCTCATTCTCTAAACAGGCGATGTGTCTTCTATGCGCTTTAGGGGATAAAAAAACTCCGGTCCTGAATGACAGAACCGGAGCGTGTATTGTTGGTCTGTAGACCAAACCAATCAATATCAAGGATTAACTTTTATATTTTCCTTTGTAAATAGGTTAGGATGTTTCGTGAACTTTTTTGTAAACGTCAAGATTCAGTATAATTAATAGTTAGGCGCTGAAAATCATTCAGTCCAATTGGCGTGAATTGCAATGCAAGACGTTTAGAGATATCCGAGATGGATCGATATTTTGATTTTATTTATTATGCATCTGGGGCTTTGATCTTAGGGGCTCTTGGCTATTCGATATTCGCAGGTTTGAATTTATATAGCTTATCTCCCTTGCCAATTTTTCGGAAACGAGGGCTCGCAGTCTTATTATTAGCTATCGGAATGATTATTGTTGTTATTGCTGGGTTTGTAGGCAATGCTCTTCTGAAAGGCAGTATCTACTATCAACAAATTACATTCGCATGTTACTACATCGGATTTGCACTAATTACATTTGCCTTGAATGCAATGGTTGGCGTGACCCAGGAAACCAATCCCCTACCAAAATACCTTTCAAATGTCAGAGTTACCAGTTTGGTTGTCTGGGCTTTATTTTTAGGAACTCTGGTTGTGTCCGGATTCTACTTGTTCAATCCAAAATCGTTCGTTTTCAACCAATATGGTGTTCAGATTCAAAGAGTAGTTTATTGGATGCCCATGTTCACTACTACTTTTGCAGGAGCTATCTTGTCGTATCTGTTGGCATCTCAGATTAAGGAAAAGGGCGAGAAAAAGTACCTTTTTTGGATTTGTGCTTGTTTTATTCTTTTACTTATTGGGATGCTCGGAGAATGGTCAACACTACCTGATTGGGGAAATCCCATAACCAATTTGCTTGTAATATTTGTGCCGTTCGTCCTTGCTTGTCTTTGTCTATGCTTTGGAGTAAGGGTTCTCCTAAAGAAGGTTGTCAAAAATAATCCATCAGAGCGCCTAACATAACGTGCATCTGACTGGCGGGATTCTGCGGCTTTTTTAGGCTTTTTCTACGCTCAAGCGGAATCTTGCTCCTAAGCCGAATCCACTTCCCGCCCGCTGGCAGGTAACGCCAGCCGTCTGGTGGCTTTAGAATAAAAGCAATTTCCTGAAGCAGTGTTCGCTTATGTAAATACCGACAGATTGTAAAGTCATCGGTAAACTTTCCGAGTTGGAATAATTTAAAAGATTAACGCTAAAATACAAGGTAAGAATGAACAATTCCAACACACACAATCAACGTACCGCAAAAATGACCTTCGCGTCAGACACAAGGAAAACTTAAATGGTTAAGAAACCCACAATGCGCTCGCTCCTTCACGAGCACAATATCCTTAACGGATTCTGGTTTGTACTTATCGAGTTCGTATTGGTCGTTTTGGCCGCTCTCTTTGTTGGCGTGGCAGTACTTACCAAAGGGAGCATCGTATGGGCAGTTGCGTTCTTAGGGATAGCGGCAAATGCCGCCACAGTGTGCATTATCGTAATCGGACAGATGCGCCGAGGTGAGCGGAGCAACACATTCGCCGAGACATACTCCGGGAAAGGGAGAGAAGTGATTCGGCGAGAGCACCCAAACCTGGATCGCCACACCTTATGGATAGTAATCGCAATACTTGTCCCGTTTCTTCTATCGATACTAACTCTCATAGATAAGTTAGGCACTTACCATTTAACTGCAACATTTTATCCTTCATATCTACGTGTACAATCCGTATCAGCCGCATTGCCAGACGGTTAAATACAGTTTCTGCCAATGAGCTTATTTGAAGTGCAATATTTTAATTGGGGGTACCCATAATATTATCGTCTTTTATTTCGGCATTTCACAGCAATAGAAACCAGATCCATACAAAATAGCTCATCAGCTATTTATGCCAGAGTGTAATAGTCTAAAAACGACCTGGCAAAGGGGGTAAAATGAGGTTGTTATAATCACATAGTTCAATGCGATAGTATTTTTATTGCTTATCCAAATGTAGTTTCCTATAGCAAAGGAATTTGTTGTTCCCGAGAAATATCGGATTTGGATCGAAGTGCGCAAGCGATACCATCTTTCCGATGCGCAAATCCAAATGGCAAGAGAATTGGGGCTAAATCCACACAAATTCGGGAAAATTTCAAATGAAAAACAAGAGCCTTGGAAGATTCCCCTGCCCAGTTTATCGAAGCGAATTATTTCAAACGGTTCCACAAAAGCCAACCGGATGTCGTTCAAAGCTTAGAAGAGATGATTCAAACCCAACAAGATAAGCAGGCTGAGAAGAAAGCCCGTAAAGCTAAGCTGAAGGATAAATCAACAAACAGCGACACTGACGTTTCCTCTACCGAACAAGCGAAGCTGTGAAGAATAAAGAAAAATTGCCAGACTTACAGTATTGGCTTCCTGAAGACTCGTCAAATCTTCAGGAAGCCTGTATTTATTCGATCTTAGAGTCTCTACATTACTTACTCCTCTCCCCATATGGTTTGGGTAGGAAAAGCACGGTTCTCATGCTTTCTATTTCTTCCACTCGCAGGCCTTTCGCCTCCTGTCGAATGCTTCCGCAGCCACTCTTTCCAGGTCTGTGATGCCGGTAGCGCCGGCGCCATGAGCGGGCTGGCTTCGGTCGGGCTGCCCAACGGTGAGTTGGAGACTTGCATTTCGTCCGCAAACAGGGTTTGCAGATCAGCCAGCTTAGTGCCGTTGAGCACGTCCCTGGCCAGTTGGGTCAGCAAGTCGCCATTGTCTCCGATGTGTGACTTGTAAACCACCTAGATTTTATAGATGTTTTCCTTCATGTTTGGTTTAGTAGATTAACCCATTTGCCAATCCAGCCATTGAAGAAGGATTTCGACTGCTTGATGGTCTTGCTCCATGCGTTGTTTGATCTCCTCCATCGAAGGAACGACC
>JAQTMA010000343.1 GCA_028714615.1 Anaerolineaceae bacterium
TCCGGTCGCTGAGCGGCGCACGGCCACGCCGGCTAGAATATCGGAGGTGGGTTCGAGTTGGATGTGCGGAACCCCGCCTGTTTTTTTGATCTTATGTTGGGCTGCCTGCACCGGGCGGAAGTCGGCGACGGCCGCTGCCATAATCAGCGCATCCGCCTGTTCGGCATGCGCCAGGACGGCTTGCTGCATTTCGGCGGCGGTACACACAGCCACTTCCTCCGCCCCGGTGGGGAGCGGCAACCCGGTGGGGGTGTGGATCAGCGTGACTTGCGCCCCCCAATCCAGCGCCGCCTGCGCCAGCGCGTAACCTTGCCTTCCCGAGGAACGGTTGGCGATCATGCGCACCGGGTCAATCGGTTCCTGTGTGCCCCCGGCAGTAACTACGACGTGTTTTCCGGCAAGCGCCCCGTTGTGTGAGAGCAGCCAGCGCGCCTGGCCCATGATCTCCAAAGGTTCGAGCATGCGGCCTAACCCGACCAGGCCGGATGCCATGTGGCCTTCTCCCGGGCCAATGACCGTCACCCCCCGTTTCTGCAGGGTTTCGAGGTTTGCCTGGGTGGCGGGGTGGCTAAACATGCCGCCGTCCATCGCCGGCGCCACCAGGATCGGGCAGCGTGCAGCCAGAGCGGTCACGCAGAGGAGATTGTCAGCAATGCCGTGGGCCAATTTCGCGATCGTATTGCCCGAGGCTGGGGCGATCAGCAGCAGGTCGCCGCTCATCCCCAGGCCGATGTGGCGGACGTGCCCCTCGCCGCCCCATAGATCGTCATCGGTGTAGGCTTTTCGCGCGGTTACCGATTGGAAGGTCAACGGGGTGATAAACTGCAGGGCTGCAGGGGTCAGGATCACATCGACGACAGCTCCCGCCTGGGTGAGCTTCGAGGCCAGGTCGGCGGCTTTATAGGCTGCGATCGAACCGGTGACGCCGAGCAAGATGTTTTTTTGGTGGAGAGGATCAGGCATAAGGGTACCTTACCAGGGAAGGATTGGAGTCGAGAGGCGCGCGCCGGCGGGCTAAGCGTGGTTGAGGTCCCAAATGATCCTCAACCCATCCAGGGTCAACCAGGGCGCGACGATATCGATGGCCTGGGTGTGCTTCGAGATGGTCTCCGCCAGCCCCCCGGTGGCGATCACCTTCATCGGATCACCCAACTCGGCGCGGAAGCGGGCGATCATGCCCTCCGTCAGAGAAACGTACCCGAAGAGCAGCCCGGACTGCATGGCATGCACGGTGTTCTGACCGATCACGTTCGGCGGGGCATCCAGGTCAACCCGGGGTAGCTTGGCGGTATGGTGAAACAGGGCATCTGCGGAGATCCCGATTCCCGGGGCAATCGCGCCGCCCAGGTATTCGCCGGCTGCTGTGATGGCGTTAAAGGTGGTGGCGGTGCCGAAGTCCACCACGCAAGCCGGGCCGCCATAGAGATGGACGACGGCAGAGGCATCGGCAATGCGATCGACGCCCACAGCCTGGGGATCGTGATAGCAAATGGTGATGCCGGTGCGCACCTGCGCGTTGACGCTGAACGGCGTTTGGAGGAGGTACACCTGGCAGGCTTGTACGATGCGGCTGGTGAGCTGCGGCACCACTGAGGAAAGACAAATCCCCGTCAACTGCTCCACGCTGACCCCCACATGGTCAAGCAGGGCGAGGAATTGCAGGCCATACTCATCGGGCATGCGCCCGTGGTCGGTAGCCAGCCTCCAATGCGCACCCAGTTGATCCTTATCGTACAGGCCGATGGTCAGGTTCGTGTTGCCAATATCAATGGTGAGGAGCATGTCGAGCTCTGGTTATCGTTCTGGTGGTGAATTCTGTTGAAGAAATCAGTGCGCGGCTATGATATCATCATTTCATCGATTTGCACGATGTCTATGTCAATTTCCGGGCGAATGCATTATGATTGAGCTCGCCTGAGATGCCCAACCGCCCCAGGAAACCAATCTTCAAGGGAACTATGGCAGCAAACATCAAAAACGCAATTACGGATATACCCGGGATACGGGTCGGCCATGCCCAGGACCAACGCGCCCTAACCGGCTGCACTGTCATCCTTGTGGAGCATGGCGCCGTGGGTGGCGTCGATCAACGCGGCGGCGCTCCGGGAACACGCGAGACGGATTTACTCCATCCCATGCACCTCGTCCACCAGGTGCATGCCGTCATGCTGGCGGGTGGGTCGGCCTTTGGGTTAGACGCCGCATCCGGCGCCATGCGTTACCTGGAAGAACGCGGGATTGGCGTAAATACCGGCTCCGTCAAAGTGCCCATCGTGCCTTCCGCCATTCTCTACGACCTGGCCATTGGGGATGCCAAAATCCGGCCGGATGCTGCCATGGGGTATCAAGCGTGTGTGAATGCTTCCGATCAGGCGCCCCTGGAAGGCTGTGTTGGTGCAGGAAGCGGAGCAACGGTCGGTAAAATTCTCGGTCCCGGCCAGGCGGTCAAATCCGGGATCGGTACGGCCAGCCTGGAAATTGGCGCTGGTGTGATCGTCGGGGCCATCGTTGCCGTCAATGCTTTTGGGGATGTAATCACTGCCAGCGGGCAAATCATCGCCGGCGCCAGACCCTTGAGGAAAGGTCCGATCGCCCTGGGTGGGCAAGCGCCCTTTGTTGACACCTTGAAATTCATGGGTTCTTTTACCGGGAGAAAAATCCTGGGGCTGGCCAACTGGTCGAACACGGTGATCGGCGTCGTGGCGACCAACGCCCGCCTGGATAAGGAGGAAGCCAACAAAGTGGCGCAAATGGCCCAGGATGGCCTGGCGCGAGTCATTCGTCCCGCTCACACGATGCTGGATGGCGACACCATTTTTGCGTTGGCAACCGGAGAGAAAAAAGCGGATGTCAATGTTGTTGGAGCTTTTGCAGCCGAGGTATTTGCCCAGGCCATCGTCCGCGGTGTGTTGGCCGCGGTGCCGGCCGGGGGATTGCCATCCGCCCGGAAGGTCCACCCGGATGGGCAATAAACAGTACCGCGGAGAGGTGGCCGATATTGACGCTGGCGTCAGGGCTTCGGTCCCTGGCAATTTTATCCAATTACGCGGTGGAACAACCCATTATGAGTTAGCCGGCCCTCCCGGCGCTCAACCGGTTGTGCTCGTCCCCGGGTTCTCGGTGCCATACTATTTATGGGATCACACGTTTGATTTCCTGGTTGAAACTGGCTTCAGGGTGTTACGGTATGACCTGTTCGGCCGCGGGTATTCGGATCGCCCGCTGGATGTCGCTTACGACGCCGGCCTTTTCGATCAGCAATTAATGCATCTCCTGGCTGTTCTCGAGATCGCCGTCCCGGTTGACCTGATCGGTTCATCAATGGGCGGGGTCGTTTCTACGATTTTCGCCGATCGCCATCCGGAAAAGGTTCGGAAACTGACCCTCATCGATCCCGCCGGCCTGATGGGTGGCCTTTCATTTCCCAACTCGCTGCTTCGCATTCCCGTGATCGGA
Source organism: Anaerolineaceae bacterium (assembly GCA_028714615.1). The sequence continues at coordinate 3,457 of JAQTMA010000343.1, forward strand.
GAATGGTTGATGAATTGGTTCGGAACCTCGCTGCTCATCTCGGGGAACCAGGGAGATTTTTACGCTCCCCAGGCCCATCCTGAATACATCACCCAATTCCAACCGCAATTGCACTATCGAGGTTTTAAAAACGCTGTCTTATCGACCCTGCGAAGCGGCATGCTGTCCAACCAGGTGGCTGTTTTCCGAAGGGTTGGATTCCAGCGTCGCCCCATTTTGATTATTTGGGGGCGAGAGGATCGGGTGATCCCATATGCTATAAGCCAATTGGTGTGCGCAGCCATGCCAGGCGCCGAATTGGTCGGCGTAGATCAGGCCGGTCACGTTCCCCATTACGAGCGACCGGAGATCGTCAACCCCCTGTTGGCAAATTTCTTGAATGTCCCTTGACAAGCAGTTTGCGGGAGAGGCCGACAAACAAATGCACTGATATTC
>JAQTMA010000344.1 GCA_028714615.1 Anaerolineaceae bacterium
GGGGGGGGGGGCCAAAAGCCCAGGCAGGGAGGCCTGGGCTACAACTTGGGGTGGAGGCCAAAGCCCCAGGCGGGGATGCCTGGGCTACAACTTGGGGTGGAGGCCAAAGACCCAGGCAGGGATGCCTGGGCTACAACTTGGGGTGGAGGCCAAAGACCCAGGCAGGGATGCCTGGGCTACAACTTGGGGTGGGGGCTACAGACCCCAGGCAGGAATGCCTGAGCTACAACTTGGGGTGGGGGCCACAGACCCAGGCAGGGATGCCTGGGCTACAACTTGGGGTGGGGGCCACAGACCCAGGCAGGGATGCCTGGGCTACAACTTGGGGTGGGGGCCACAGACCCAGGCAGGGATGCCTGAGCTATAACTTGAGATGGGGGCCAAGGACCCCAGGCAGGGATGCCTGGGCTACAACTTGGGGTGGGGGCCACAGACCCAGGCAGGGATGCCTGGGCTACAACAAGTCAAAATTCGGTTCGATCATTTTTACTGCTCACAGAGCCGGGACCGGCGCTGTGAGACAGTAAGGATATGTTATTTAGCCCACCGCCAAAGCGGGTGGACCGGACAAGGAGATCATGATCTCCTGATCCACGTGTGCGCTTACTTTAATCGGAAAATACCGGCAAATGCCCCAAGGAAATGACGTTGCTCCACTTGGCGCGCTCGCCCTCGGTAAAAATTGCCGCCTCAGCCACCACATTGGCTCCCGCCTTCTGCATGATCAAGCGCATGCCCTGCAAGGTGGAACCCGTGCTGATGACATCATCTAAGATAACCACGGATTTGCCTTTAACCTTGTCGCGGTCTTTTTCATCCAGGAACAACCGTTGCGGCTCTCCCGTAGTGATCGACATGGTTTCAGTCGAGAGAGCGTCTCCCATGTACGGCTTGTAGAGTTTGCGCAGAATGACATACGGCTTACCGGTCACAACCGACAGGGCGTGGGCCAACGGAATGCTCTTCGCCTCTGCGGTAATCAGGATGTCAAATGATGTGGCATCGAGTTTCTTCGCCAGCTCTTGGGCACAGGCTTCGACCAGTTCCGTATCTCCTAAGATATTCAGGATGGCAATGCACAACCCGGGTTTGATTTGGAACAAAGGCAGGTCTCGCTTCAAACCGGCAAGTTCTACACTGTATTTCTGGCGTTCAGGGGACATCGACAGACCTCCAAGCAATCAGGTGGATTAGAGCAGCATAAAAATTAAGTTTATCATATCCCAATAGCATGAAGCAACCGATTCTGCAATCAATCGTGGGTCAGGGAGTTTCCAAACACCAATATATCATTACATTATAGGTATAATTTGTTATATATTTGATCCGGCGAAAGGACGAATGAAAAATGAGTGCACAAACAATGATTGAGGACCGGCAAACAATCTGGCTCACAGCCACAAGCTCAGGGTTGCGAGCAGCTTTTGGGGTCGTTTGGGCGGTAGATGCGTTTCTCGCCTGGCAGCCCGCCTTTGCTGCACACTATGTGGGGTATCTGCAAAATGCCGCCCAGGGACAACCAGCCTGGCTGCAAAGCTGGTTTCAGTTCTGGATAAACTTGGTCACCCCTTCAGCCGGGATCTTCATCTCTGCGACCCGCATCATTGAGACTTTAATCGCTTTGGGCCTCTTGCTTGGGTTGGCGATCCAATGGACCTACCTGTTGGGGGCGTTTTTCAGCCTGCTGATTTGGGCGACGGCTGAAGGATTTAGCGGTCCGTACGTCACTGAAGCTGGAAACCTGGGACCAGCGCTTGTATACGTCCTGATCTTCTTGGGATTGATCATTATGGATATGCTGCTAGGGCTATCCCCTTATAGCCTGGACCATTACCTCGGGGAAATGAGCCCAGGTTGGCGCCGGTTGAACGCATGGGAACGCGTGCATTCCCCCGTCCGGACTCTCCATGCGCTGTCGTGGAAACAGCAGGGAGGGGCTATTGCCGTCATCCTTCTGGCGCTGATTTTGATCCTGGGCAGCCTGCAGAGCGCCATGGGCGCCGCCCCAGCCACCCCGCAGAATGCCGCAGCGGCGGTTGCGCCGCTCAGCCTGGTAAAAATTGGCCCCGTTGCCCAGGCTCGGGACGCCATCCTGCCGCCATTATTGGGCGAGGGAGACAGTGTCGACCTGACCATTGATTCCACAGATTTGGCTGTAGAAATTGCCAACGGGGTTACCTATCAGGCATGGACCTTTGGCGGGAGCGTCCCCGGGCCAGTGCTGCATGTCAGGCAAGGACAAACGGTCCACGTTCGCTATACAAACAAAGGCATGATGCAGCATTCGCTTGATTTCCACGCTGCCGAAGTGCCACCTGATATCGCCTACAAGAATGTCGACCCGGGCCAGACCCTGGACTACTCCTTCGTAGCAAACACGCCCGGCGTCTTCCTATACCACTGTGGGACGGCCCCCGTTTTGCTGCACATCGGAAATGGCATGTACGGGGCGATCATCGTCGACCCGGCGCAGCCACTATCCCCAGCCGATGTCAGCTATGTGATCGTCCAGAGCGAGTGGTATGCTAGCCAGGTCGAGGGTCAGGTCATGCGCGGAAATTACCAAAAGATGCAGGCGGTGCAGCCCGATGAAGTCGTCTTCAATGGTGTGGCTTACCAATACCGCGATCGACCCCTGGTAGCTCACGTGGGAAAAACCATCCGCCTATACGTGGTAGATGCCGGGCCGAACCTATCGAGTGCCTTTCACGTGATCGGGAGTATGTTTCAGGCGGTCTATCCGGATGGAGATGCCGCACATACTTTAACCGGCGTTTCCACCTTCCCAATTGCCCCTGGAGAGGGCGTGGTCTTTGACTTGATTATTCCACAACCAGGGAAGTACCCTTTCGTGGACCACAGTATGCGTTCGGTCTCGATAGGAGCCGTGGGTGTATTGGATGTCCGCCCCTGAACCTCCAAGCAGACAAAAATAAAGATCTCCTCTTTGGAGGAGACCCACAATCAGGGATCGTGACCCTGTTGAATGCATTGAGTGCCGGGGACGCCGACCCCGGCACTCTCTTAAGGAGGAGAAGAAGAGAAGTCGCCCTATGACTGATATATTAACACGCTTTACCCGGGGATACTTGACGCTTCCCCTACGCTTCCCCTACGTTTTCTATGTTTTGCAATTTCTCCGCTTCTATGTTAAGATCAGGTAACCAATGAGGGATCGTTTTGACTGACCTCCCGCCTGTTTGGCTTGCAAAAACACACTTCGCTGATTTCGGCTGGATCTGCCTGGCCGTTACTTCAAGCGGGTTGTGGCGCCTCTCCATGCTAGCTGACCCCAGCGGGTTCGAAGAGGAATACGGCCCACGCCAAGGTCCTGATAATGCGCCTGCAGCCCAGCTCGCCTGGGAAGCTACTCGCCAGATCGATGCGTACCTTACCGGACAGCGGCGTCGTTTCGACCTGCCCGTCGATTGGGGAGAGATGCGCAACTTCCAGCGCCGGGTTTTGGAAGTGACTGCCGGTATCCCTTTCGGGCAGACGCTAACCTATGCTGCCGTTGCCAGACGCATCGGGCAACCGGATGCCACTCGGGCAGTTGGCGCCGCTCTCGGCGCGAACCCAGTTGCTATCGTCATCCCCTGCCACCGCGTGGTAGGCAGTGACCGTACCCTACACGGCTTCGGTGCGCCCGGTGGGGTGAAGACTAAGGCCTGGTTGTTAAGCATGGAGGGGCATGCCTTCTCGGGTGGGCGCATCCTTCTCGACCAGCAAACTTTGTGGTGAATTGAAATTTTCGTAAAGAAATTGGTATGCCCAATCAAAAGCAGGAATTCAAAACAGGTTATGTAGCCGTGGTCGGCCGTCCCAATGTCGGCAAGTCGACGCTGATGAATGCCCTATTAGAGCAGAAAGTGGC
>JAQTMA010000345.1 GCA_028714615.1 Anaerolineaceae bacterium
CCAAAGCCAGCTCCAAGCACTACAACGCTCGGGCGGCCGGACACCTTTTGCTGGTCATCGTCTCCAATTCTCGGAGTGGTTTCGTGAAGCGATTGCAAGATAATCCTCCTTTCGACTATCGGAGCCTATATATTTATATATTATTGATCCTATTATATGATTTATTCCTATGGTTGCCAGGGGGGTCGAGGGAGGTTATTCTCGCGCAGGGGCGCGTGGGCGCGGGCAGACGGGGTCTCCTTTTGCCTGGAGCGCACGGTTATTCTCGCGCAGGGGCGCGGGGGCGCGGAGGAAAAGCATTTTTTGTTTTCTTCCTTCCGGCGACAAATACCCGGGGTAGACAGCTATGTTGGGTTTCGGTTATGGGTGATGATTTCCCCAGAGGTACCGGGCTCAACCCTCAACCCAACCTACAATCCCGACCCCGTTCCCCTACCGCTGACGGGACGTGTATGCCCGCCCGGGCAGGGTCCGACGCAGGGGAGGGTGGGTCTGTCCTGGAAAGGGCAACAGGGCTATGAAGATGCACCGCTTATAACGGTCGATGGGATCGGCGCTTACATAGGTAGAAGGGGCATGATGGGGTTGTCTCAAATCAAACGCGAGTCAGGCAGGTGACTCGATTCTTACACACGGTCAGACAGTCTCAAGCACTGGGTCGTTGAGCGATTTCCCAGAGGTTGCCTTCTGGATCCTCAAAGTGTGCTGTTCGCCATCCACCCCCCAGCGATTTCGGAGAATCGACAAAATGGACACCCTTGACTAAAAGGTCACGGTATTCGGCAATGGTGAGGATTAGAGAGCAAATAGGTCTGTCGAAGATCCCCAGTGGCTGGAATATCTCTGTGCAAACGGTATATTACGGGTTGAGAGCCTTGTTGTTGGGAGGTTTGGATGGGATCTGGGTTAATAATTTTGATCAAACTAAAACAACAACGAGATGACCATCGCGAGCATGACCTGCAGGATGGGCGAGTAGAGGGCAGAGTAATGCGACGAATGGTTCGAGGCTGTCAAAGCCCGTTTCAGCAAGCCTCTGAAGCGGGCGACGAAGGCCTGCTCCCGGCCAAAGGCCCGAATGACCTCCACCCCGCCGAGGGTTTCCTGCAGATGGGCAGTGAGCACTCCAATGGCAAGGCGACTTTCGCTTTCGGCGTCGCGGATATGCTTGCGGAAGGTGTTGGTCACCCACACCAGCGGCGGCATGACCAGCACCAAAACCAGGGTCAAGCTAGGGCTGAGGATAACCATGGCGACCAGTAACGTCAGCAAACGCACCAGGCCCGTGATCAAGCCCATCACGCCCGACGAAAAAAGCTGGTCGACCGCATCCACATCAGCGGTGCAACGGCTGATCATGTCGCCCAGTGGGTTTTGGTCAAAGTAATGGATGGGTAAGCGCTGGAGGTGGGTGAAGAGACGCACGCGCAGGTTGTGCAGCGCGGTCTGCGCGGTCTGCGCGGTGCGGGTGGTCAGGGAGGTGGCCAGGAAGTTCGACGCCTGGATCAGGACGATCGAGGTGAAATAGGCGGCAGCCAGGGACCACAGGCCGCTGGCGATGCGCGGGGTCAGGTGGGCGTCGACCACCTGCTTCATCACCAGGGGAGGCGCCAGCTCCAGAGAGGCGCCGGCGATGATGGTCGCAGCGAACAGCAGGAGGCACAAGCGGCTGGGGACCAAGATTTCGAAGACCTGGGTGCCGTACGGTTTTTTCGATGGGGCGGGTGGCTTCGCAGCGGTCATTGGTCTCTTCCCTGAAAGCCGGTGAGTGGGATCAACCAGCACCGGTTTTCCGAACTCAGAGCGGGCAAGGCCGGGGCCGGTAGAGGTGGGCATACAATCCGCCGACAGCCAACAGGGAAGCATGGGCGCCCGCTTCGCAGACTCGTCCCTGGTCCAAGACCAGCACCTGGTCTGACAGGGGTAAAGCGACCAGGCGGTGCGAGCTGAGGATAATGGTGGCGCGCCGGCAGACCGGCGAGCCGCGGCCGAAAGCCTGCAGCAGGGAATGGATGAGGCGGGCTTCGGTATCCAGGTCAACGGCAGAAAATGGGTCGTCCAGCAACAGCAGGCCCGGAGGCGCGGAGGCGCCGGTCAGGCTACGCGCCATCGCAATGCGCTACCCACCGGAAACCCGGTTGCCGCCCTCGCCGATCTGCGACTCCAGACCGTCGGGGAGCGCGTTGAGATCGGGCTCTACGATGGCCGTTTGGACCGCGTCGGAGACGCGTTAGGGGCTGCCCAGACCGATTGAGCCAAAAACGATGTTCTCGCGGATGTCGCCGGTGAAAAGGTAGGGATCCTGGTGCAAGTAACCAATGCGTCCGGTGCGTTCTTCGGAAGGGATCTCCAACAAGGATTCGCCGTCCAGGAAGATTTCGCCTTTTTCGAGCGCGTACAGGCCGAGAATGGCGCGCAGGGGGGCGCTCTTCCCGCTGCCCACCGGGCCGGTGATGGCAACAAACGACCCGAGGGGAACATCGATGGAAGCGTCGATCAAGGCCGGATGGGCAGCGCGGTTCCCCGGCGACCGCCAGCGCAGGCGCCACGACCGGTTTCAAGCGGGTAAAGGCGATCCCACCGGATTGAATGGTGTTGAACATTCTGGGGATGCGGTAACCGCGGGTGGTAAAGCGCAGGAATAATTTCAGGTAAGCGACGAAGACACCCACTGTCCTGGCCCGTCAATCACCTGCTGTCCTCCCACGGTAATAACGAGCAGAACGCCGGCATACATCAGCATGGAATAGACCGGCTGCAACCCTTCTCGCAGGCGAACCACGGTGAAATTCTCCTTCGCCAGCTTTCGGGAGCACTCCTCTACGCGCTGCCCGGCAGCCTGCGTACGGCCAAACAGCTTCAGCACGCGAATCCCAGCCAATTGTTCCTGGAGCAAGGCGGTGAGGTGTGGGGCGATCAAGAACAGGGTCGCGATAACGGAGATGGAAAAGAGAACGGTATCGCAGATTTCGACGGTGAAATCGTGGATACCCACGCCCAGAACCTGCACGTCGCCAACGATGCGGGCCATAAGGTCTACGATGGAGGTTTTTTGGAGCCTGTCCATCGGCCAGTTAAGCGCGCCACGCAACGCATCGGCGCGAATGTTGGCCAGGATGCGGGTGTTAGCGGTCATTAACCACCACCGTTTACCTAAGCGGGGAATCTGGGTGGCGAGCGCGACCCCCAAGAAGGCCAGGGCTGCCCAGGTGGTTTGCGATAGAGTGGCCTGGCCTTTTTCAAAGGCCAGGGTGACGTCGATGGCTCGCCCGAGCAAGATGGCGGGCAAGATGACCAGGGTATTCATCATAATACCGGGGATGGATCCGAGGAGCAGTTCGCCGGCTACCTGTCGAAAGTAGGGGTGCAGCTCCCAGAGATAATGTTTCATGGTCAGGAACAACCACCCTTATAGGGATAAACTCACCCGACATTCCCAGGATCAACCGGCTCTTCGCGGACATCCGGCAGCTCCCCAAGGGGATAAATCAACTGGCGAAGGTCAATGGGAAACGCGCGGAAGATGCAACCGGTGGGCTTACGCTCAACAGGTTACTAGAAGCTACATGCGATTAATGACCGGAATTGTCTGGTTGGGTTATTATACCCTATATTGAGAACTAGTTTATGATATGGGCGCGCCGGTGCGACCAGGTCACCGGGGCAGCGAGACTCCCGGTTTCAGCAACCTCGCCATCCAGTGCGCTCAGCCATCGTTGCGCGGCGCCTAACACCCGTTGGACGGAAGGGCTGGCATTCTCCCAGGCGCGCAGGCTGCAGGACTGCAGGTAGCTGCACACCAAGGCCTTCTGTTCGGCGGTCAGCAAGTTGGGCGAATCCCCCCTCCCGCAGGCAACAT
>JAQTMA010000346.1 GCA_028714615.1 Anaerolineaceae bacterium
CGAGGCTCGATAGTTACCGGGGGGTGCATACCGCTGCTATCGCCGTGAACGATAAGACCCGTCCTGTACCCCACCAATTCCTTTTGCCGCCACTGCTCAAGCAATTAGAGAATATTGGGATTGCTCCCCAAGATATCCACCTGGTGATCGCAACTGGTACGCACCTCCCTATCCCACCTGAAGAATTTAGCTGTTCATTACCCAAGGAAATCATATCCCGCTATCCGGTCAGTTCCCACGATTGTGATGCTGTAGACGGGTTAATCGAGTTGGGAACCACGACTATGGGAACCCCGGTCAAGATCAACCGAGTTTTCATGGAGGCAGACCTTCGCATCGTGGTGGGAAACCTCGAACCGCACCATTTTATGGGCTTTTCAGGAGGAGCGAAAAGCGCTGCGATTGGTTTGGCAGGTCGCAATACGATCAATACTAACCACGCCATGCTTTTGCATGAGAACGCAAAAACCGGGCACTACGAAGATAATCCAATGCGTCAGGACGTAGAAGAGATTGGCCGGATGATTGGCCTGCAATTTGCCGTAAATGCCATTCTGAACCAGGAGAAGGAAATAGTCCGGGTGATTGCCGGTGATCCATCTGCGGTCATGCAGACGGGAATTCCCTACGCCCGGGGGATATGCCAGGCGGCTGTCTTGGGTCTTTATGATCTCGTCATTGCTTCCGCAGGTGGGCATCCCAAGGACATCAACTTCTATCAGTCCCAAAAAGCGTTAACTCATTCATCTCTGATCGTTCGTGATCAAGGTAAGGTCATCCTGGCTGCAGCCTGTCCGGAAGGATCTGGAAGTGCATCCTACGAGCGATTTATGGATGGGTTAGGAGATTGGAGGGCCGTCTTGGAACGCTTCCGGCTAATGGGTTTTCAAGTGGGTCCCCACAAAGCTCTTCAAGTGGCACGGATCATCTCGCGGATCGAGGCGATCCTGGTATCTAAGCTCCCACCCGAGCAAGTAAAACACTGGTTGCTCAGGCCAGCCTTAGACCTGAATTCTGCGATCGCCTACGCGCTCTCGAGCCTACCCCGGGACTCCCGCATCGCCGTAATGCCTTATGCGGTTACCACGGTTCCGATACTGTTCGACGCCGGGAAGGAAACCGGTTTATAATTGCTTTGTGTCTCAATCGCCGTCTGCCTCGACGTTTCAGCTAAGGTAAATTAGTGTCACCCCATGAAGAATGGAGCTGCAATGAGCAACGATACTCGACCCCCAGGGAAAACGACAATCGCACCTGATGTTCTGACATCTATAGCCCGGCTAACTGCATTAAGTGTTCCGGGGGTTAATCGCCTGGCAAACATACCTGGTGGTGTTAATCGCCTTTTTAAGCGGGGGGCAGACGAAGGAGTCCGCATTACTGTAGAGAACAACACGGTTTTTGCGGATCTTTTTGTCGTTTTGGACAAGGATGTGAATATTCGGGAAGTCAGTCGTGCAATCCAGCATCAAGTAGCCAGGGCGATCGACGAGATGGTCGGGATGGAGGTCGGTCGTGTGAATATTCACATTGAAGACATCCATTACGAGCCGCAGATCGAAACCTGATTCTATGAAATCACGCACCAGGGCAAGGAGCGTTGCCCTGCAGGTACTTTACGAAGTCGATATCTCAGGCCATAATCCTGCAGAGGTATTGCAGGAACGCTTGGGAGATATCCCACTCGATGATCATCTGTCTGAATTCTCTCGGCAGATTATCTATGGGGTGCTTCAAATGGAAGTACCTCTCGATCAGTTCATCACTCAGCATGCCCCCGAGTGGCCACTTGACCAGGTTGCAGTGATTGACAGGAATATTCTGAGGATTGCGTTGTGGGAATTTGGGGTGGAAGAGGATACTCCAATCAAAGTTGCCATCAACGAAGCGATCGAGTTAGCAAAGCTCTATGGATCCGATAGTACCCCGCGTTTCGTAAACGGTGTATTAGGCAGCCTGGCAAATCGCCAAAATGAAATCCATCAATTGTTTGCACGCTTTAAAAAGGCCTGACATGCACCCCCATTGTAGGTTATTTCGGGCATGCACCAACGCCATACTTCTACCAATCTTCCTGTTTACCGTCGCCTGTCAGCCATCTCTGGTTCCACCCACGAAAACTCCCCTTGTTACTGGAACTGGCTTCCCTCCTTCTGCCACACCTCTGTCAATCGAACCTCAGGCGGAGGTGAATTTTTTGGTCGAAGTCCCAACGGATACACCGGTCGGAGCTGATATCAATCTCCTCCTATTGGATGAAGTAACCGGTCTATCAATCAACCCAATCGTCCATGCGATGAAAGTAGTGGATGAACGGCATTATTCGGTTAGCTTACTACTTCGCTTTAAATCGGTCATCAAGTACCGTTACAGTTTAGCAACCAGTACACCAACCCTGGAGCGTACTCGTTCAGGCGAATTGGTTCGTTACAGATTGTGCCAGGTGTCTGGTCCCTTAACCATCCAAGATGTGGTTAGCTCATGGAAAGAAAGCTCTTCTTCTGACCCGGCCGGGAGCATTACAGGTCGAGTAATTAATGCTGCTACCCAGACGCCCATCCCAGGGTTGATGCTCGCCGTGGGCGGCCAACAAGTATTGACTGCGTCGGATGGGTCCTTTCTGATCGATGGATTGCTCGAAGGGACGCACAATTTAGTTGCCTATGCGATGGATGGAGAATTTTTGACTTTCCAACAAGGGGCCCGGGTTTTGGCTGGCATGACTACTCCGGCACAGATTGCACTGACTCCCACCGGCCGGGTAAATGTAACCTTTTCGGTCGATCCTCCAAAAGAGAATATAATCGGTTTGCCGATTCGCCTGGCCGGTAATCTTATCACTCTTGGGAATACCTTTGCCGATTTACCCGGTGGATTGAGCTCAATTGCCAGCCGGATGCCATTATTATCCCAGCTTCCAGATGGTCATTACCAGATCACCTTGAGTTTACCCTCCGGCGCTGAAATCGAATACAAATACACACTGGGAGATGGCTTTTGGAATTCAGAACTGTCTGCCGGCGGGAACGTCGTCCTGCGGAAGCTCACTGTACCCGAACACGATACGAACATCGCCGATAAAATTGTTACCTGGCGGACGCCTGGGTATGGCCCGGTGACCTTCGATTTGACTGCTCCGGAAAATACCCCGACGGGAGAATCGGTTTCGATCCAATTTAAACCATTTGGCTGGACCGAGGCAGTTCCAATGTGGCCGCTCGGCAATAACCACTTTTTATATGTTTTGTTTAATCCTCTGAACATTTCCGGAGACCTTGCTTATCGATTTTGCCGGAATGACCAATGTGGAAACTCAGACCGAAATGCACTTGCCGGCGCTGAGCCTCCACAAGCTGCTTTTACCACGAAAAGTGATCCGCAGAGTTTACACACCAAGCTGGATCGCTGGAGTTACTGGCAGCCAAACGATGCCCCCACCAGCATAACCGCCGCTGCAATTCAACCTCGCGGTACTGATTTTATGGGGGGTGTCGAGTTTTCCCCTCATTACAATCCCACCTGGCAGCCTTTTTTCTCACAAGCCTATCAAAACCTGAGATCCATAGGTGCAAATTGGGTCGTGCTGACTCCTTCTTGGAGTTTATCGAAAAACAGTGATCCCAGGTTTGATCAAGAACCGGATAAAGATATATTATGGGGGGATCTCGTTTCAACAATAGGGAATGCGCGCAACCAGGGTTTACGTGTTGCCCTCTATCCAACTGTGAATGTACCAGGAGGAACATTTCCCTGGTGGAAAGCCGGATCGCGCGATGCAGCTTGGTGGAACCAATGGTTTGCTCGTTATCGCGTATTTGCCTTGCACCATGCGGACATCGCTACTCAAACTGGCGCGGG
>JAQTMA010000347.1 GCA_028714615.1 Anaerolineaceae bacterium
CTGCGAGGATTAATGGACCACACGATCCATGGGCCGTGGGTTTTTGAAGTAAAGAGGTGATTGCCATATCCCTTTTTGGCATCAGGTGCTATAAAACTTAATGGAGAACGCTCCCTACGGGATGCTTTGCCCCGCTGGATAAAGATACTACCTTCGCAGCGGGGCGCTAACGCGCGATCACCGAGACCCATCCATGTACAGCCTGACCCATACCCTAACTCAAAATGAAGACGAACTCGCCCCGGCTGCGTAAGCCACGGAGCGCCCGGCCTCGCTGGCAGAGGTCTACGACCGTAACGCCGCGTGGCTGTTTACCATCGATCTGCCGGAGGACTGCCGATTACTACCGCCATCATAAGCCGCTCCTGCCCCTCGAAGAGCAGGATTCTCGTTTACCCGCTATGGAAGACCCGCTCGCCCAAGTGATCCACGCCGAGAACCTGGCTCGCTTAAAGCGCCAGGCAGCGCCTGTTGTAACGAAACGGGGCAAGCTGACCCTGCGGGTGAAACAAGCGCTGGCTTCGCCCGAGAAAAACCTTATATTCTTTTCAAGCACGGGTTGGGAGCCTTAGCCGATCTCCCGCCCGTGCCTTTCCAGTGATTACCATGCGGAATATCTGCTGCTGGATGGCAAACCACTGGTAGCACGCACCTGGCGACTGGAGGCGGGTAGAGGTAAGCTGGAATTCCCGCCGCTACATTCTGAAACCCAGTTGGTCACACTACAGCTACCCAGCCTGCCGCTGATGATCGATCCAGCTTCGGCTACTCCCTGGTAAGCAGAGCTGCCCCTGTAGCAGGACGGCGGGGAGCTGTCCTCGACCCTCTTCTCCGCGCCTTACACGTCGCAAAAGAATCAGGCGCGGGCAAAAGGGTGACGCTACGCCTGCTGCATGTGGCCCAAGAGACTAAAAGGGAGGCATACAATTGCGCATCCTTGCTCTATATGATAAAATTATTAAATACTTATTTATTGAGCAGTCATTTTATGAGGTAGCCTGGCGGAAAAGCAAGAGAATGACCTTTGATCATCCATACCATGGAGGAAAAAAATGCGTCTACGGATTCAATCCATCCTGCTGTTCGTCGTCTTGCTGGTAATTGCCGCTTGCACCCCCCAGGCAACTCCAACCGCGCCGGCGGTAGCGCCTACCCTTGCCCAGCCTACGGCGGAACCAACCCTGGCGCCCACTCCGGCCACAACTGAACCGAAGACCTTGACCGTGTTGGCTGCTGCTTCTCTGACCGAATCTTTCGGTGAGATTGGCAAGCTGTTCGAATCCCAGAACCCGGGGGTGACCGTATCGTTTAATTTTGCCGGTTCGCAACAGTTGGCCCAACAGCTCGACCAGGGAGTGGACGCCGATGTGTTTGCTAGCGCCAGCAAGAAGTATATGGATACCGCAGTTCAGTCCAAACGAGTGAATGCAGCAGACCCCAAGACGTTCGCCAAAAACCGCCTGGTGGTCATTTTTCCAAAGGATAATCCAGGCGCGATCAGTGGTTTGAAAGACCTGGCGAAGCCCTCTTTGAAACTGGACCTGGCGGATAAATCTGTGCCCGTAGGCCAGTACTCGCTTGATTTCCTCGATAAAGCTGCCCAGGACCCCGGCTTCACGGCGCAGTTCAAAGATGCCGTATTGAAAAACGTGGTATCTTACGAAGATAACGTCAAAGCCGTCGTTACCAAGGTCTCCCTGGGTGAGGTGGATGCCGGTATTGTCTACGTCACCGATATCACCGCCGCTGCCGCACTGAAGATCGGCAAGTTGGATATCCCGGATGCTTTGAACACGGTTGCCACGTATCCCATTGCGCCGATTTCAAATAGCAAGAATCTCGATCTGGCCAAAGCATTTGTGGCGCTGGTTCTGTCACCGCAGGGCCAGGCGGTGCTGGCCAAATATGGATTTATCCCGCCCGCCTAGAGAGGATCATTCCACCTGGCGTTTTGCAACGAGCTCTTCCAGCGTTTCCCAATGCTCGTAGGCTTGCGCCAGTTCCTCTTCTAACTGTTTCAGCCGGCTGGCTGCCTGGGCGATCTCTGCGCTCGCTCGCTGGTAGAACTGCGGGGACGACATGGCCTGCGTCAACTGCGACTGCTCGGACTCAAGCGCCTGGATGCGTTCCGGCAGGGTAGCCAGCTCGAGCTTTTGAGCTTCGAAGGTGCGCTGCTCTTTGTAACTGGGCTTGCGCGCTCCGACCCCGTTGGAAGCCGGCGCTTCACCCACAGATTGCGAGACGGAGTCGCCCGCGGGCAACGCGATGGCTGATGCCGTTGCCGGCTTCCGCGTCTTCTCGTCGCTCTCGGCCTGGCTCTGGCGCAGCCAATCATCGTACCCGCCCACGTACTCATTCACCCGCCCTTTCCCGTCTAGCACCAGGGTGCCGGTCACCAGGTTGTTCAAAAAGGCCCGGTCGTGGCTGACCAGCAGCAGCGTCCCGCTGTAATCCAGCAGCAAGTCTTCCAGTAGTTCCAGCGTGTCGATATCCAGGTCGTTAGTCGGCTCGTCCAATACCAACAAGTTGGCCGAACTGGCCAATAGACGCGCCAGCAGGAGACGGTTGCGCTCTCCACCTGAGAGGACGCTGATGGGAGCGTGCACCCGTTCGCGGGTAAACAGGAAATCCTCCAGGTAGCCGACCACGTTGCGTGATTTGCCGTTGATGGTGATCGTCTCGCGTCCCTGGCCGACGTTGTCCAGAACGGACAGGTTCTCGTCCAATTGGGCCCGGAGCTGGTCGAAATAGGCCACTTCCAGGTTGGTCCCCAGGCGGACTTCACCTTGCTGGGGGAGCAGCTCGCCCATCAGAATGCGCAGCAGGGTGGTCTTGCCTGAGCCGTTCGAGCCGATGATGCCAATTTTGTCGCCGCGTAGGATGGTGGTCGAAAAATCGCGCACGATCACCTGCTCTCCATACGCGTATTGCACCCCGCTGGCTTCGATGACCAGCTTGCCAGAGCGCCGGTCGTCCTGGATTTGCAGGCGTACCTTCCCGGGCTGCTCCCGCCGCGCGCGCCGGATTTCCCGCAGGCGTTTGAGCGCACGCACCCGGCCTTCGTTGCGCGTGCGGCGCGCCTCGATTCCGCGGCGGATCCACTGTTCCTCCTGCGCTAATTTCTTGTCGAAGTTGGCATTCTGTTCCTGCTCAGCGGCCAGCATGCCTTCTTTGCGCTGCAGGAAGGTGGGGTAATTACAATTCCAGTCGAACAGGCGCCCGCGATCCAGCTCGACGATGCGCGTGGCCAGCCTTTGCAAGAAAGCCCGGTCGTGGGTCACAAACAGGAGCGTCCCCCCCCAGCGCACCAGGAAATCCTCCAGCCAGGTGATGGCGGTAATATCCAGGTGGTTGGTCGGTTCGTCCAACAAGAGCAGCTCCGGTTCCCGAGCCAACCCCCGCGCCAGCAGTACCCGGCGCTTGAGACCCGCCGAGAGGCCGTCGAACGGTGCGGTCGCATCCAATTGCATGCGCGAAATGACCTTCTCCACCTGGAGCTGGCGCTGCCAGGCATCCTCGGGACGGGTCCCGTTTGCATTCAGGCCGCCCACGACCACGTCGGCTACCGTTCCTGCCAGGTCTTGCGGCACCTCCTGGGGTAGGTAGGCCATTTGCAGGTTCTGCTGGCGGGCGACGGCGCCGCTCTCGGGGGAAAGGTCTCCATAGACCAGCTTCAGCAGGGTGGATTTCCCCATGCCGTTGCGGCCTAATAAGCCGATCCATTCCCCTCGTTCGATTTGCAGATTGACTTCTTCCAGAAGCAGCGGGCCGCCAAAGCCCAGGCTGACCTCCTGTAGACTGATCAGGGCCATAAGTGGTTAAATCCTTGAAGAAGGATTATACCAA
>JAQTMA010000348.1 GCA_028714615.1 Anaerolineaceae bacterium
TCACTTAACTCCCGTGGACCGCATGCACAAGCCGCCGATATTGCTCCTCATTGCCGCTGGACTGTTGCTGAGCGCCTGCAGCCCGGCCGCCCAGGCGCCGGTCATCCAGCCGACAGCCACTCCCACAGCAGCTCCCACGCAGCTTACCCCAGCGCGCTGCACGGTCGAATCCAGTTTGAGGCCAACGGCCGGCCCGACGGAACTCGCCTTATATCCTCCCCCCGGCTCCGCCGACTGGACGCTTGGGCCATCGACCGCGGCTGTGACCATCCTGGAGTATGCCGATTTTCAGTGTCCCTTGTGCTCCCAAATCTCTCCCATCCTGTCCAAATTGCAGGCCGCTTTTTCGCAGGATGTGCGCCTGGTCTACCGCCATTATCCTCTCTCACAGCACGATAAGGCCATGCTTGGCGCCCAGGCGGCTGAAGCAGCCGGTCTGCAGAACAAATTTTGGGAAATGCACGATGCCATCTACGCAGATCAACAAAACTGGGCCGCGCTAACTCCGGCCGGTTTCGAGGACTGGCTGGCCGGACAGGCCACCCCGCTCGGCCTGGATCAAACCAGGTTTATTCACGATCTCCAGTCCAAAGACATCGTCCAAAAAGTGAAAGCCGCCCAGGCGGAAGCCCAACGCGCCGGGTTGGGTGGGACTCCTAGCCTGGTGATCAACGGCCGCCCTTACTCCGGCCCGCCTGATGCACAAAGCCTGAACGCCATCGTCCGGTTGATCCTGCTGGAAAAACGCCAGTATTCCGCTTGCCCGGCGCTGACTATCGATCCCCATAAGGATTACCTGGCGATTGTAAAGACCGAAAAGGGGGATTTCGCCATCCAGTTGTATGCCGACCAGGCTCCCATGGCGGTCAATAGTTTTATCTTCCTGGCGCGCAATGGCTGGTTCGATGGGGTCACCTTCCATCGTGTCCTGCCCGACTTTGTTGCCCAGGCGGGTGACCCGACCGGAACAGGGTACGGCGGCCCGGGTTATGCTTTCGGAAACGAGATTTCTACGAAGCTGAAGTTCGACAGAGCCGGGGTCGTGGCAATGGCTAATGCCGGACCAGACTCCAATGGCAGCCAGTTCTTCATCACGTACCAATCCGCTCCGAAACTGGACGGCGCCTACACTATCTTCGGACAGGTCATCCAGGGGATGGACGTGGTGCAGAAACTCGCCCCCCGCAACCCAGATGACGGCGCGAACCTGCCCCCCGGTGATCAGATCCGGAGTATACGCATCGAGGAAAAGTGAGTCCAAACAGGTCAGTTATTCATTGGCTTTCAATTGGCCAGTTCGCCTTCAGTGGCCTGGCATTATTGGGCATGGGCGGGATCATCGCCACGTTCGGCCTTACCGCGGTGACCGGTGGAGTACAACCACTCGCCGGGCCATTCGACCTTCTTTCGATCCATCTCCGCACGGCCGGGCTGATCCTGGTGGCCGCGCTACTGCTACCGTCTCTGGCGTTCTCATTTTTGCGCATCGTTGGCGCACCGGTCCGAGTTGAGCGCCCTTGGCTGGCCGGAAGAAGCTATTGGGCTGCCCTGGGCGGAGTTGCCCTGGTGTGGTTCCTGGCCTGGCTGCTCAGCACCCAGGTATTCAAGGGAGCTGGTCCGAGTTGGTCCCTGGCTCCCCCGCTTTACCTGCTGGTCACCGGGCTTCCGGTCGCGTTCTGGTTCCTGCTTGCGGCCCACGGATTGACCGTTGGCTCAGCTCAACGGCGCTGGGGGTTGCTGGCGGCCACTTTAGCAGGCAGCACCCTGGTAATTATCGTGGTCGAGCTTCTGGCCATGGTTGCCATCCTGATCCTGGCAGCGGGTGTGCTTGCTTCTCGTCCGGACTGGGCAGCTCAGGTGAACCAACTTGCCCGGCAGCTATCCAACATGCAGATCGATCCTGAAACCCTGACCCGCATTCTGACGCCTTATCTCACCCAACCCTGGGTGGTTTACCTGGCGCTTGCCCTCGTATCCGGATTGATCCCGCTCATCGAGGAAGCCCTCAAACCATTGGCCGTCTGGATCCTGGCCAGCCGGCGGCCCACCCCCTCTGAAGGCTTTGTCGCCGGGCTCATCTGCGGAGCCGGATTCGCCCTTTTCGAGAGTTTGGGGATGCTCAGTACATTCAGCGGAGATACCTGGCCCGCGATGGCGCTTGGGCGAGCCGGCACGGACCTGCTGCATATGACCACCAGCAGCCTGCTGGGATGGGCGTTGGCATCCGCCTGGCAAAACCAAAAATACTGGCGTTTATGGTTGGCATACCTGGGCGCGGTGGCGGCGCACGGGTTGTGGAACCTGGCGTCCTTGAGCTCGAGCATCCCGCCGACGCTGGCGCCTTTCCCTTCCCCGTTGCTGCGTTTGTTGCAAAGCCCATTGATTGCCGGACGAGGAATAGGGTTGGTCGCTTTGCTCCTGTTGGCGATCTTGCTAATACTGAGCGGGTATCTCCGCGCCCACCAGCCGGCTTCTCTGGTAGAATCGAAACAAATCCCCGAGGACATCACCCTACGAAACGAAAGGTCAGGTTGAACCACCCGTCATGCAGATGCTCACATTTTTAATCGATCTCTTCTTACACCTGGACGTCCACCTCGCCCAGGCGGTCGCGCAATTCGGCATTGGCACCTATTTGCTGCTATTCTTCGTGATCTTTATGGAAACCGGCTTTGTCGTCACGCCCTTCTTGCCGGGGGATTCACTGCTGTTTGCTGCGGGCGCCTTGGCCGCGTTGAGTGACAGCCAACTCCACGTGGGCGTCCTCTACGTTGTCCTCGCTACGGCTGCCGTGCTGGGCGACACGGCCAATTACTGGATCGGGCACGCCATCGGCCCGCGCGTCTTCAGCGGGAACATCCGCTTTATCAAAAAAGAATACCTGGAACGCACGCACCATTTCTATGAAAAACACGGCGGGAAGACCATTTTCCTGGCGCGTTTCATCCCCATCATCCGTACCTTTGCCCCGTTCGTCGCCGGGGTCGGCGAAATGATCTACAGCAAGTTCATTAGTTACAACGTTTTCGGGGGGATCGTCTGGACAGCCGTATTCCTGTTCGCCGGTTATTTCTTCGGCGGCATTCCTTTTATCAAGCACAACTTCTCCATCGTGATTATCGTGATTATCGCAATATCCCTGCTCCCGGCTGTGATCGAATACCTGCGCAGCCGGCAGCACCCCTCCCGCCCGGTGACGGATACCGACCCGGAATAACTGAGGACCCGCTCGTGCAGGAAAACGTCATCCGAAAGATTTTCCGGGTATTGTTTAAAATCTTGACCCGCACAGAAATCTACGGGCAGGGCTATATTCCAAAACAAGGCGCGTTTATTCTGGCGACCAACCACATGAGCCGGGTGGACGTGCCCTTACTTTCGTTTACCACCCCGCGGAGCGACCTGATTGCCCTGGTGGCCGACACCTACCGGAGAAACCTGTTCTTCCACTTGCTGATCCAGGGCACCGGGTTAATTTACATCGACCGCGATAAGGCTGATTTCACCGCGTTTCGGGCTGGCTTGGAGCATCTGAAGCAGGGCGGCGTGCTCGGGATTGCCCCGGAAGGCACGCGTAGCCGGGTGGGCGCGCTGCTCGAAGGCAAGAACGGGGTGGCTCTTCTGGCCGACCGGGCGCGCGTACCGGTCATCCCGGTTGGGGTGTCGGGTACGGAAGACAGCATCCGCAAATTGCTGACCTTGCGCAAACCCAGGCTCTTCGTCAATTTCGGCGAGCCATTTAGGCCGCCGCCCATCGACCGCTCCGACCGCGAAGGGTCGCTGCAGCGCAATACGGATGAGATCATGTGCCGCATCGCCGCGCTGCTGCCCCCCCAGTATCGCGG
>JAQTMA010000349.1 GCA_028714615.1 Anaerolineaceae bacterium
TTACGATGCGACCGCGCTTTGCCATCGAGTTGGACGACCGCAGCCACGAGCGCGCCGACCGGGTAGAACGCGATGAATTCGTCGACCAGGTCTTTGCTGCTGCCAACCTCCCGCTCGTTCGCATCCCCGCGCGAGCTGGCTACAGCGCCCTCGACATCCAGGCAGCCCTGGAGCGCGTCCCCGCTGCTGTGCTCCATCCAGGCCAAGCCGTCCCCGCAACGGCACAACCCGAACCCGCCGCGAGCCTCCCGCCCGGCCAGCCGCCCCTCTGCCCCAAGTGCGGCACCCCCATGGTGCTGCGCACCGCACACTCCGGGGACCACGCCGGCGAGCAGTTCTACGGCTGCCCGAACTATCCCCGGTGTCGCGGCGTGGTTGCCTACCAGAACTGAACACCCGAGGGGTCCTTTGGATAGAACAACCAGGTTAATCTGGCGCGATTATTACGATTTCCTCGCTTACCTGTTCTTTGGTCCGCCTGCTCAGGATGGCGCCTGGAGCCGCATCCCATCAATGACACCCTATTTATCGCGTGAATAGAGGATGATATGGAAGATATAGAAAAACTAGCTGACCTGATCCGGCGCAAAAATGCCATCGATCACGAAATTTCCCGCATCATCGCTCGGCCAGCCCAGATCGGCCACGTTGGGGAGTATATCGCCTCGCTCGTATTCGACATTCAGCTCTGCGAATCCGCCTCGCATAGGGCCATTGACGGCTTCTTCAGAACGGGGCCGCTCTCTGGCAAAAGCGTGAACGTCAAATGGTATGGGAAGCAAGAATCCCTGCTAGACATAACACCCGAGGCACTACCGGATTACTATCTGGTCATGACCGGCCCCCATTCAGTTGCGATGACCTCGAGGGGTGGGGTTCGCCCTTGGACGATCGATCATGTGTTTTTGTTTGAGGCAGCAGAGCTGCTATCTCGTGTCCAAAGCCGCAAAGTGAAGGTGGGTGTGGCGACCAGCATCCCGCAAACCTGGTGGCTTGAAGCGGAAATCTATCCGCTGAACAATTCGATGGTCCTGCGGTTGAACGAACAGCAAATTCGCGCTCTCAGTTTATTCGCCAGTTCTTGAGACAGGAGGGTGAAAATGGCTGGGAAATATATCCCCCTAGAATGCTATTTTAAATCCGTCCCACAACAAGATCAGGATTTCACGCTTTCTTTTGATAAGGTGGAACAGATCTTGGGAGGAAAATTACCGGCATCTGCCTACCAATACCAGGCCTGGTGGGCAAATGAACAAAATGGACCGCACAACCATGCTCGATGTTGGTTAAATGCTGGTTGGCGGATGGATGGAGTGGATTTCCAACGGAATTTGGTTCGGTTTGTGAGAAGCAATATCAAGCCGGTAAAAAAAAGCTAAACATCTTTTCGGATTGACTAGCAACAGCAATGTGCTAAAAAACTGTTGAGCGGAATCGTAATGCCTGGTGGTACTGGTCACTCGTAGAGTGTCCTGGCTGCTGCGGAGATGCAGTAGGTAAAATTGAAAACAAAACCCAGGGTGAGCCGCTCGATAGACCCCCTATCGCGGGGGATTCTTCTATTCTGCTCATTGATCAGATAACATGCTAATGAGGGGGTGGGCTGGCTAGCTCTTTGTGGGATTGGCGAATGGTCTGAAGCTGTTCCCCGGTTAGTTTGACTGAAGCGGTTTCTGCAATCCAGGAATACAAAGCACTCGATAAATCCTCTGATAAACCCAATGGCTTCGACGCAACAGCGGCCTGCATTCCCTGGCGCAGATCAGCTATGGGAATATCCATAGCCAGGAAAAAAGGAACGACATCCAACAGAGAACCATCCTGATTCTGCGGCTGGAAACTAAGAGCTGGATTGGCTTTTAAGGTATATCTTGAACGACGTTTGAATGGGTGATGGAACGCCCATTGATAATGATCATTATATGCCTCGGGGGAGTCAACGATCGGATTGTCTGGGTTAATGTTTTGGGCTTTCGGCCAAATACATTTTTCGGCGACGACAAAGACCAAATCACAATAGAGGTAATTGAAATTGGGGAAGGTATCACCGCTCACCCAGAAATTAATCGTACCTGGTCCTGGTTGGATTTGTGTGATGTGGCAGAATGTGTGCAGAAATTGCCTGTTCCAGATATAGGGATCTTGGTTGCCGGTCAATTGATCATGGTAGATGGTTACCACATCAATGATGCGCTTCTTGCGGCGCGGATGGTACATCAAATAATTATTCGCCATTCTTACCCTTCTTTGCAGGTTCGTCATTCGTAGCGGTTTCGCCTTCGCCTCCGCCTGCGCGGCAGGGCAAACGCAAAAAACAGGATAATCGCAAGAGGTCCCAAGAGGGCGCCGAACAGCGAAAAGACTTGACCCATGATCGCAGGGAAGAGAAGGAATAGGGCCAGACCGCAGGCAACCAGGATCGCCAGGTTCCGAAGGAAATCCGAAAGAAAACCCGTGAATCCTCCTGTTGCTGCAGAACCACCCGGTGATGAGGATTGCTTTTTTCTGGCGGCTGGTACGGTCGATTCATAATGGACAGGGTCTTCTGCTGGTTCTTGGTCGCCCTCACAGAGAGCGGCGGTGATTTCTTCTCGAGCAGACCAAATCTTGGCCGCTTCGGCAGGATTGCTTCTCGTGCTCTCCAGCGTACTGATCAGGTATTTCTTGTTCAAAACCTGCACCCCGCGGAGCGGTTTCTCAAAGACAACAAAAGCGTTGGTAAAGACTAATAAGGTATGGATCCAGACATCCGCCCCAGTGACTTCTTTCACCTGCTCACGCAGCCAGTAGGTGTTTTGTAGTACTTGCCCGATAAAGTCTTTCTCGGCCGCATGCCCGTTGAGCAGTAATTCACCGTCCACAATTTCCACCTTCCCCCGATGGCTCTTGGTTTCGATGAGAAAGATCCCCTTTTCTTTGGAAAGGACGATGTGATCAATATTCCCATAAGGGCATTCAATATCATGGAGGGTGATGTAGGTTTCATCCAATTCATCCAGGAACTCACCGATTACTTCTTCCCCCACGGCTCCTCGTTCAGCTCGTTTTTGCATTTTGATTTCACCTCCAAGTACCCGATCCAATACATCAGGCAATATTTTCAGCGCGCCCAGCAATACAAGGATTCCGATTCCCCCAATCCCAAACGCTTTTGGATTTTGAAGGAGGCAAACCAGGATAATCATCAGCAGGACGCCGATCACGGCATAAATGACAGCATTCCTTCTTCTTCTGGCTGCCATGTCCCAGATAGATTTCCCGGCAGAGCCATACTTGTTCGACATGGGTGTTCCCCTATTAACAACTAGCCATGATGACTTGCCCTAATACACCTGTCAAGTTTGAATACGCGCTGAGTGAACATACTCATTACGTACTTAGAAGCTTTTTGAGGTCATCCCCACGATGCCAAAGCGAGCCCGTACCTTCGCCGGGATACTCATATGAACAATACTCAATCCCGTTAACCCGAAAGCTCTTCGGCGGCCAAGGATCGAGTGCATTTCGATATACACCCGATAGAAGATCGTGAACTTTCATCGGTTTGATCGCCAAGATATATTCTTCAACAATCTTCCCCAGACCATGATTCTTCCACCAGGTAGCTAGCCGAGTTCCGGTTGGGAGAGTAGCATTCATCACCAGCTCATAATTCCGGATTGGATCCTTCCCGTCTAGCAAGCCATACAAGGCAGAAATCACTGCAAGGATGTAATTCTGATTTTCCAGGTACAACCTAGCAACTTGTGCCCGCAAATAGACCTTTCCGGTGTACCGCAGATAGGCC
>JAQTMA010000350.1 GCA_028714615.1 Anaerolineaceae bacterium
CCGATCAGCGTCACGTTGGCCGCTTTCACCATCGCATCGGCCGCTTCGATCGCACCCACCAACCCCTTGGTCTCGATCATCCCTAACGCAATCATCGCTATCTCTACGGGCATATCATCATCTCCTTGGTGAAGGTTCGTTGGCAAGGGCAGGTCTGGGATCTTCCAGAGTCAACATCTGCAAAGTTCCAGACCTGCCCCTACACAATATTATTTTCCTAGTTCCGCCAGCACCCGGCGGACAATCTCATCAATTTTGCCATCGTCCAGAATGGAATCCGCCTGCGCCGGGCCTGCGAAGGAATGGGTACGCGGCTGGCTGTCCGTCGAACCGGACAACAATGCCGCTTCAGGGGGCGGGTTGATCTCGTAGGCCAGGCGCTTGACGTTGTACATGTGGTGTACGCTGATATTATCCCCGGTAATCGCTCCCCCGTAGCCGCCCGGCCCCAGGGTCATCGAGGGCATCACTCCAGTGGTCATCCCGGTGGTACCCAGCGTCCCCATGGTGTTGACCGCGATGCGGAAAACAGGTTTTTCCAGGCCGAAGCGCATGATGACGCTATCGTCCTGGGCATGGATCACCAGGGAATGGCCGCGTCCGCCGTAATCGATCAGCTCGATGCAGCGCTCACAACCGGCTTCCCAGCCGTTGGCTTCGTACCACCCCAAAATGGTGGTCAGCTTCTCGCCGGAGAGCGGCTCCTCAGGCCCTACCGCGGACAACCGGGCGACCAGGATGCGCGCCGAATCCGGCACGCTTGCGCCGCACATTTGGGCCAGTTGTTGCGGGCTCTTGCCGACCGTTCTGGGATTGATCAGGGGTCCGGGGGTGAACAGCAGCCTGGAGAAGCGCTCCGCCTGGTCTCTCTCCATAAAATAAGCGCCTTCCGCCTTCATCAGCTCTTCAAGTTGGGCTGCAATAGGCTTGTCCGCGACCAGCGCCTGTTCGGTAGCGCAGATGACAGAGTGATCGAAAGCCTTAGAGGCGACGATGTATCTGGCAGCCTGGTGTAAATCGGCGGAACGGTCGACGTAGACCGGCACGTTGCCGGGACCAACCCCGTAGGCCGGCTTGCCGACCGAGTGGGCTGCCCGCACCATTTCCGAGCCGCCCGTGGCCAGGATCAACGAGGTATATTTGTGCCCCATCAGCTCCTGGGTACCGCGCAGCGAAACCCGGGTCATGCATCCGACCAGACCCTTGGGCATCCCGGCGCGCTCGCCGGCTTCCGCCAGGACATGCACGGATTCACACGTGCATTTTGCAGCGTAGGGATGGGGCGCCACGATGATGGCATTGCCCGCTTTGACCGCAATCAATACCTTGAACATAGCGGTCGAGGTGGGATTGGTGCTGGGGGTCAGCGCTGCCACCAACCCGACTGGCCAGGCAATGTCGTATACCTTTCTGGCGGAGTCATGACGGATGACGCCCACCGTGGGGATATCCTTCATGGCGTTCCACAGAATGCGGGTGGTCAAGATATTTTTGAGGGTCTTGTGTTCCGGTACGCCGTAGCCGGTCTCTTCGACCGCCAGGCGACCGAGCCGCTCAGCAGCGGCATACCCCGCCTCAGCCATCGCCGCGCAGATGCGGTCGATCTCGGCCTGAGAAGCACGCCGGAACAGTTTCTGCGCCTCGTGCGCCTGGGTGACCAGGGTGCGGGCTTCTTGAATCGATTGGAGATCGAGATCATATTCAACCATAAGCTTATCCTGTGGTTACTTCAATCCATTCACGACCCGGGTGATCACCGCATCCAGCAGGTTCATATCGATATCCTGGTCCAGGCGGGCGATCACCGCTGCCTTGACCCGCCGGACCAATTCGGCGTTGCCGGTATTCTGCGGATGTGGTGGGCTTTCGCGCACCAGGCGGATGCCACGCTTCATGGCCATTTCGCGACCCAGGTCGGTCAGGACGATATCATCGTTAACCACCAGGGAGGTCACTCCCTGGTTGGCCATGTCCTGGATATCGCGTTCGGTATAAAAAGTTTTTGCCATACCACCTCCGGCGGCAAACGGCCTGGCTTAGCGGGCTAATTGCCCTTCCAATTCTTCCAGGGCTTTCACCGCGGCATTGCGGGCGGCATGCACTTCCGATTCCGTACCGGATAGCCACAGCCGCCCGAAGCGGCCAACCGAGCTGATGTGGTTGAGCTTGATCGAGGCCCCTTTTTCGGCTTCGTTGAAGGCATAGTTGATGTAAGCAGCGGGAGCGCATTCGAGCACCAGCAACGTCTCGCCCGGCACGATGATGGATCCACGCCGGAAGCGGTTGAGCAACTGCGCCTGATAAGGATCCACATTGGTGATGACCTGGATCGAAGCAATCTCCGGCTTGACGCGGTCCTGGATGCTTAAGTTGAGGCGCTGCAGAACCACGCGCCCGGCCTCCAGCACTTCCGCCTGCGAATGGGAATGCACCTCGAACAGGCCAAACTCGCGCTCAACGATCTGAGCGCCGGGTTTGGCTTCCGTAGCCTTGACGGCGATGTCGACCAGGCGGAAGACCTCGTTCCCCGGTGAGACCTCGATATACAGGGCTGCCATCCCCTCAGTCGCCAGGTCGCCCTGGGTAATGGTGCCAACGAAGGCCGCATATTGAGGCTGCATGCGGTCGATATAGGAATAACAACGGAGCGAAAAGGTATCTGCCATTCAATAACCTCGATTGCGGATGCTGAGCTCTACCCAAATTCCTGGGCAGGGGAGTTAACGGTTGAACATGGCAATGCCAAGCGGCGTGACAAACAACGGGCTGGCGGGGATCAGGGTTGTCACCCCGGTGTACTCCTGCACCACCTCGGCGATGCGCGGGAAGCTGGCGGTGCCTCCGACCAGGTAGATGGTGTTGACCACGTAGCCCTGGATATGGCGGCGAATAATGGCGCCGACCTTTTCCATCACCGGGCGGATGAGTGGGAAGAGCGCAGCTTGCTGGCTGGGCTCTTTCTTCAACTCCTCAGCCTCTTCAAAGGTCAGGTCTTTCGCTCCGGCGATGACCAGGCTGAAATGCGCGCCCCCGGTAGGCTCGTCTGCAGTATAGACCTCGCGGCCGTCCGTGAAAATGGCGATCCCGGTGGTGCCGCCGCCCACGTCGACGATGGCGCCATCGGGGATGTGCAAAACGTTGTTGGCGGCGGTAGGTTCGTCCACCAGGCCGGTGCATTCCAGCCCGGCCGCGTTGAGCACGTGGGCGGTGGCGCGCACTTCCACCTGGGCTACCCCGGGAGGATAGCCGCTGGCGGCTGAAACCAGATCAAACCCAAGCTGGCGCTCCACATTTTGTTTCAGACGTTTAACCAGGGTGATCGCACCGTCAAAGTCGACCACCAGACCGTCCCGCACCACCTGGGCAAACTGGTACGCCCCGGCGATGGGCTGGTTATTCTCATCGAGCACCATGAGCACTGTATAGGCCGTCCCCAGATCGACGCCGACATGCACCGGCCCGCGATAATCAGCCGGCGGGGCGAGCCGGCTGTTCATGACGGCATCGGTTCTTTGCAGGAGTGGGGTGAGATGTGGGTTCATACAGGTCCATCCAACCGGAAATTACCGGAGGAAACCTCCGGCGGCGTGGTCCGTCTGCAGGCGATGATGCGGATGCAGGAATCCGTTATTTCTCGACGGCTTTCTCTGCCCGGCCGCGGCCGCCGATGCTGCCCTTGCTGTTTTGCGGCAGGATCATTTCTACGTCCATGTGCGGGCGTGGAATGACGTGCACCGACACCAGCTCCCCCAC
>JAQTMA010000351.1 GCA_028714615.1 Anaerolineaceae bacterium
GGCCTGAGCCAGGGCAAATTGGACATGATGGAGCGCCGGCCGGCCCCCTCCCGCATCGTGGTTGCCTTGAAAGCCATCCATCAGCTCGGCCTGCAGCCGGTGGCGCTGAATGTGCTCTACCGCGTCGGCTTGTGGAGCGGGCATTATGCGCGCCTCACGCGCCCCGAACCGATCGATTTCGAAGCCAAAACCAATAATTTCCGGCTCCAACCGGTGATCGAACTCCCCGATCCGGCCGCGCTGCAAGTCGTCCTTGGCGATCAAGCAGAAGCCTTAATCGCTGAAGCCGACGAAGTAGTACGAGGACAAGTGCGGTTGTTCGGAGGTCCGCCCATCCCGCTCGAACTGGAGCCGCCCCCCAGCCTGCTACCCCTGCGCCACTGGACGGAGTACGAGCGCCGCGGGCAGCATTTCATCGACGGGCGCGACATCAAGTTCCTATGGGAACCAGCGCGCTTCGGTTGGGCTTATACCCTGGCGCGTGCCTACTCCCTCACCCGCAACGACGGCTATGCGCAAGCTTTTTGGGAGAAGGCCGAGCGCTTCCTGCGCGCCAACCCGCCCAACCTGGGGCCGCAGTGGAGCTCCGGGCAAGAAGTAGCCCTGCGCCTGATGGCGTTGGTCTTTGCGGTGCAGGTCTTCACCGCATCACCCACCTCGACATCGCAACGCATTTCCTGGCTCAGCCAGGTCGTTGCCAGCCACGCCCGGCGCATTCCGCCCACCCTGGTCTACGCCCGGGCGCAGAACAACAATCACCTGCTCAGCGAGGCGGTCGGATTGCTGACGGCTGCATTCGCTATCCCGGCTCACCCGCAGGCGCCTACCTGGCAGCGCCTGGGCTGGGAATGGCTCAATCGTGCGTTCCAATTGCAGATCGAACCCGATGGCACCTACGTCCAGCACTCCGCCAATTATCACCGCCTGATGCTGCACCTGGCGCTGTGGGTGCAGGCGATGCTGCGCCAACAAGGGTTGGCCTACCCGGCTGAGACGGCCGCCTGCCTGGCTGCCGCCACTCGCTGGCTCATCGACCTCGTGGATCCAGTTTCCGGACAGGCGCCTAACCTGGGATCCAACGACGGCGCCAACATTCTGCCCCTGGCACAAACTGAGTTTACCGATTACCGCCCGGTGTTGCAGGCAGCTACACGTGCCTTCCTGGAAGAGCCAGCACTCAATCCAGGGATTTGGGACGAGTTGAGTCTATGGACCTTGGGTAACCTGCGACCACGACTACACGACTACACGACGACCAGACGAACGACTGGTTCTTTCATCGGTGCCGCCCAATCCTGGGCTTCGCTGCGGGCAGTGCATTATTCCACCCGTCCCTCGCACTCCGATCCCCTGCACGTAGAAATCTGGTGGCGAGGGATCAACCTGGCGCGCGACGCCGGCAGCCACCTGTATAACGCCCCGCCGCCTTGGGACAACGCGCTGGCAAGTACCCGGGTGCATAACACCGTCCTGGTGGATGATCAGGAAGCGATGCTGCGCGCCGGGCGTTTCTTATGGCTGGATTGGGCGCAGACAGGCGTCACCGAGCGGGGAATGGACGCTGAGGGACGCCTGGTCAAGATCACCGCCCGGCATTCCGGTTACCGGCGATTGGGAGTGATTCACCAGCGCTCACTTGAGCAGGTCGATCCATGCGGGTGGAGGGTTACCGACGATTTGCTCCCTGCGGAGAATCTGTCAGGGAACAAGCAGGTTCATTCGGTCAGGTTGCACTGGCTGCTGCCGGATTGGGATTTTATGTTGCAGCAGGGAACCTTGAAGATCCAATCCCTTAACGGAGCGGTTCAAATACGCTTTGAGGTGGTTGGAGATAGCCAGGAAGGAGCAGGACAATTAGGACTGGTACGTGGTGGAGCGCTGGTTGCCGGTGTTGGAACGCCTCGTCCGACTTTGGGATGGTATTCCCCCACCTACGGGTTGAAGGAACCCGCTCTTTCTGCCATACAATCAGTCCACGCATCTCTACCGATTCGCCTGGTAACAACCATGGAGCTGCCGTGGAATTCCAAATAGAGGAACCGGGCGCTGAGAAGGTGAGTTTCCCGAATCTTATGTAGAGCAGACGCCCCAGTGAGGCGTCTCGTTTTTTTTGGGGGGGGGAGATCCTGGGCAAGGGAGAGACGCCCCAGCGGGGCGTCTCTACAATAGATTCGAGATCGCTATTCAGAATTAGAGCTTTTTCATGATATTGCTGAAGACATTTCCGATGGCGGGGCCGAGCAGGGCTAAGACGACAATCACAACAACTGCAACCAAAACAAGAATTAGAGCGTATTCAACTAAACCCTGGCCCTTCTCTTTCGGCGCGAATAACATGCTTTTCACCTCCTACCCATGTAAAATCCCGACAAACCCCCACGGGTCATTTTTTCGTAGACAATTATACAACAAAGCCCATTGTTTGTTACATGGGAAAGGAGGGTCCTCCCCGAGGGCAGGACCCTCCTTTCTCCTTTACTCGAGAATAAATTTTCTGATCTGCAAAAAGAGCTGCAGTGATCCGATTAACCTTACTGCAACATTCTGGCTGCGACGGTCTTTCGGTAAGGATGCAGCAATGTGTCGATGGCGTTCCCGGTATGATGTTTGCTACAGTATTCCCGGCATTATAAAGTGGTGATGTTGCAACTTTGCGAAGCCGCAGTCAGGCAACGATGTTAAAGCTTAGCCATGATATTGCTGAAAACATTGCCGATGGCGGGGCCGAGCAGGGCTAAAACGACAATCACGACTACTGCAACCAAAACAAGAATTAGAGCGTATTCAACTAAACCCTGGCCTTTCTCTTTCGGTGCGAATAACATGCTTTTCACCTCCTTCCGCTTTTAGATTTTCTTCACGAGGAATTTCTAATCATCATTATACCGGGCTTTTCTATCAATTCAATCATCTTAACTTTACAGACTCCTAACAACTGATTGTATGGTCTGGCCACTCACAGTCTGTGCACAACTTCGCAAATCGGAATTATCGGGTACAATCCATCCAGAAGGTCCACCTCAGGGCCGCAACGGGACGGGAAATGACCATCCATCCGACGGCAGAGTCGCCACGCTCACCAAAACGGGCAATGCTTCAGCCCCCCAAATCCCTGCACATCCTGCTGGTGCACCAGTCTTTCGCTTCACTGCACGAAGCGGGAGGCACCCGGCACCACGAGCTGGCGCGCTACCTGGCTTCCCAAGGGCACCGGGTGACGATCATTACCAGCCGGGTGAGCTACCTGAGCGGCCGTCACGCCGCCGGCCACTCGCGTTGGATGGAACGAGAGCTGGATGGGCCGAACATAACCATCCTGCGCACCGTTACGTACTCTGTCCTGCACCGCAGCTTCGCCCACCGGGTGTACAGCTTCCTCAGCTTCATGGTCTCAGCCTTCATCGCCGGGCTCGGCGTGCGCCAGGTGGACCTGGTGTGGGGTACATCGCCCCCCATCTTCCAGGGAATCACCGCCTGGTTATTGGCCCGCCTCAAACAGGCGCCCTTTCTGCTGGAGGTGCGCGATCTGTGGCCGGCATTTGCCATTGCCGTTGGAGTGCTGCGCCAGCCAATGCTCATCCGCATGTCACTGTGGCTGGAGCGATTCCTATACAAGCACGCCGATCGGGTGGTGGTGAACTCGCCAGGGTATATTCAACACGTCGTCCAACGAGGTACACGCTGGGTAGAGCTTCTCCCGAACGGCGCAGACCCC
>JAQTMA010000352.1 GCA_028714615.1 Anaerolineaceae bacterium
TTTTTACCCGCCGGATGAAAGCCATGCATTCAATTGTAGCCTATCCCCTAACTCCGGCTAGTGTCCTGAAATTTCAAGTTTTGTGCTCAATTTTACTGAAAAACGGGGTGGATGATAAACTCAGGTAAAGACTATCTATATCGATAGGATAAAACCTATCGGTTTAGATATTGTGGCTTTGTAGATGATTTCATATATTGATAGGGAAGACCTTGTTTGGTTTCAATCACATCAATCAAGGAATAATGGGAGGGGAAATTCAACATTTTCGCCAAAAGAAACGGACAACCTTTTCTTCTATCATGAGATTGTCTACCAAGATCAATTGGGATTCGGATTTTCAGCGGGCTAATCAGATTTTTATACCAGAAGTTTGCAAAGTCAACAATTATATGTGTTGATCAGCAGTTCCATTAGGAATATCTGATATCTTTAGCACATGTGCATTAGAGGAATTGATAATGGACCATTGGATTGTTGTTTTAACCCCGATTTTTCTCGCTGTATTCCGATTCATCATCGCAATTCTATTTTTGACCTCATCGGTAAGTAAGACCCGTAATCCGCATGCATTTATGAAAGCAGTATATGCCTATCACCTTTTACCTCCTTCCGCTATTCGCCCTTTTGCTGTTTCTCTTATCCTTATCGAACTAATCCTAGGTATTACCTTGATTCTTGGATGGGAGTCAAGCTTAGCTGCTGGTATTTCTGTTTTGCTTTTTGTTGCTTTTGCAGTCGCCATATGGATTAATCTACTTAGAGGCCGAGAGAATCTTAGTTGTGGTTGTTTTGGAGAGAAGAACTCAGGAATTATTTCTCCCTGGTTGGTGGGTAGAGATATTTTATTAGCATATGGCTATCAAGTTTCCATGATGACAGCCCATTTCTGGTGGGCAAAATATTCATCGGCTATGAGAATAGCTCCCTAGAAATCCAATGAACAAGAAGGAGGTGAAAGATTCTCAATAATGCTTCACAGCTTCTTTACGAATCTCGTGAAAGATACACGGGGTACATGCGGGGGTAGGTACCGGGTACCCAAATCACCGAACCAATTAAAAAGGCCTAATTTAATCCGGAGGGAAAAAAGAAAACGCGTTCCATCACCTTTCAAATTATCACAATTGCAGTGCTAGTAGCAGTGGTTTTCGGTCTAATACCACGGAATGTATTCGCGCAGACTCCTACACCACCTCCGCCATCCAACGATCAAGCTCAAATTCAAGCGCGGTTGCAATCCATAAAAATGCAAAAAGAGAAATTTGAGCGCGCCATCCGTATAATGGAAACCCACCTACATATAAATCCACAGAACGAGTTATATCTGGATGTCCTCGACGGCGCTGCAATAGGGCTTGATGAACCTACCTTCGATGACCTGAAAGCTAGAATGGAACAAACAAATGCACGTTTGCGTGCTGGTGAATTTAAACTTTCTGAGGTTCATTTTGGCTTAGCACCACAAATACCAGCAGAAAATAGTGCTATTACGACACTTACTGATGCGGGTTGGACAGGCGTTGCGATTTATTGGTGGGGATTCGAATTTTATTTCAGTGAGAGTTGGACCCAGGTCATAGTAAATATGTTGTGGATTGGCGATGGAGTGGCAGTAATTTGTACTGCAATTGCCGCACTTTTTGGTTCTGTTCCAGGTGCGGTAATTTGTGGTCTTGCGGCTGGAATCATCACCATTGGTGCCGGCACAATCGGAGCAGTAGATGCTTTAGGTGACAATCAGGGGATTATTATAGCCACTGATTTGGTCGGTAATTTCCAGTGGATTTGGTACCAATAACGGACTGTTCTTTAGGAGCTGTTATTACGTAGGAGAGATTTTTGAGCCAATAACGACACAGATTTCTTTCCGGGTTACACAGATTGACTGGTATACACCTTCAAATGATGATATAAACCGCCATACCGCTTGGATATCCTAGGTTGTCTTGCCAGGGTATATCTGGCAAGACAATATCATTACAAAAGTAGGATACGGAGAAATATGTGAACACGTCGCTGATACTAATAATGTTAGGGATTGTAGCCTTCACCCTGTGTTTAATTGGATTTGTTTTGAGTATTGTTTTTTTGATAATAACCTTACGCACCGGTTCGAGGGACCGCTTAAAGTACATCATACCAGCGTTTCTAATTTCGCTCGCTGGTATGATAAGAAGCTTTTTTGCAGTTATTCAATATATCAGGCATTTATAGTTCCTTAGCTATACACAGGGAAGGACCTGGGGATGATCTGACAAGATTAGCCCTAGAGTTATCTGTCACATCCCGAAAAACTAATTTGACTATGGGCGACCTTTTTAATTATTCTAAAAACGGTAACTACAGCATCGTATATGATAATCAAGTCATCCAACAACGATATGATGACGTTATCCACGGTCTGTTATGCTGCGATCCAGGGATTTACAGCATCTCGAGTTCGTTGGATGGGTCTTGGTTTTATGCCAGGCGAGATGGTTTATATAGACCATTCATGGTCGGATCATAGGTGGCGAGTTAAATTCGATTAGCGAGGTGATCCTTATATTAGGTGGGGCAATCTTGGGCGTCGAACGCAGGGCGCAGAGCAGGCACGCGCTCGGCCAAGGAATATCCCATGAGCAAGGAACGAAACAATAAGGAGGTGAAAGCCGGGCTGCAATCGGCCCCTGGTGCTGATCCATCCAGTCCCTGTTTAACTATTGACGGGTAGGGGAAATTATCAATAAACAGGAGAGCTTCTCGGCGAAGAAAGGAGAAGGAAGAAAGAGTGCATAGCAAACGTAACGTGTACCAGGCCGGGGTATGCATTCTTCGAATCTAAGGATGAAGACACGCAAAAAGAAAGGATGACAAAATGATAACCTGGAGGAAATTCCTAAAATCAGCGCTTCTCAGCATCATCGCGCTGATCATTGTCACCCCGTCGGTTCTCGCGTATTATTGGGGTGTAGATAATACGATCTTTACCTATGTGAACCAAGAAACGATGAATTACTGTGGACCGGCGAGCGCGTGGATGTATTTGAACTTCATCAAGAACAAGTACAGCCTATCCATGTCCCTGCCTAACCAATCGGATCTCAACTCATTTGGGCATTCGCAGAACATTACTGACGACCCAAACGTTGATCCGCGCGGCGAAGCCTGGAACCTGTATCACTATACCCCTTCGGGATATTATTGCAACGATTGGACATACACAACCGCAACGAATGGGCTCAAAGGCGCAGCCTATACGGTCGCAAAATATCAAGAGTCGATCGTCTCTACCGTTTATGGCGGGCTGCACTTCATGCTTGTGCAGGGGGTCTCTGCGGATACCAACCCGGATACCAATTACCCCAATGCCACGATCAACGCGGTCTACGTTACCGATCCATGGGATCCCGATTATGGGGATATCATACCTGGCCAGGGGGCCTTAGGAGAGAATACCTACGTCACCGCCAGCACATGGACCAGTAACTACTTTACAGCTTTTAATTATGAGTACACGGTGGATGAATGGACCGGCAAGTGGGTTACGGTCGAACGCGACATCAGCGGCTCATACCCCGGAGGGATGTCCGGCGCCGGGCTCTCTAGCAGCATGTCGGAGAGACCGGCAATAAATACGACATAAATGGTAAACTATTTGCATGAGCAGAAAATTTAGAACCGCGAATTACGAAGAAACCTTGAAACAGACGATTCGTCTGGAGGAGGCGC
>JAQTMA010000353.1 GCA_028714615.1 Anaerolineaceae bacterium
TCAAAGAGTTCAGCGAAGACGAGATCGAGACGGTGCTGGCGCACGAGCTGGGCCATCACGTACACCGCGATATCCCGGTGGGGATTCTGATCGAAACGGTCATCACCTTGGTGGGATTGTTCCTGGCTGGCCAGGTGCTGAACCTGGGCGCCGATCTGGCCGGGCTATCCACCCCTTCCGATCCGGCTTCGCTGCCGTTGCTAGCCCTGGTGTTCGGTCTCTACGGTGTGTTGACCATGCCCCTCACCAACGCCTACCTGCGCTACCGCGAGCGCAGTGCGGACGAATATGCCCTGGTCGCTACCGGCAATGGCCCCGCCTTCGCCTCGGCGCTCATGCGATTGGCCAACCAGAACATGGCCGAGGCCGACCCGGAGCCTTGGGTGGAACTGCTGTTTTACTCGCACCCCGCCCTCCAAAAACGCATCGCGATGGCATTGAAGCAATAGAGTAAATCTGGGTTCCCCGTTAAGGCAGACCGTTCCAACCGGCCAGCCGCGCCACCATCCACCAGAACGCCTGGCTTTTGATCTTGCACAGCAGGGGGTGGGTATGCGCGCAGTCGCCGATCTGGCTGAGGTTCGTACAATCGGAAGCATGCCCATCGCACCACGTCTGGCACCAGGGACAGCCGTCGCTCACCAGGTTCATCGGCACAGGCGTCCCATCCGGCCTGAATTTCTCCATATCGGCAAAATCGAACAATAATTTGTTGTAAGTCCGCGCAAAATCCCGCACCCTATCGTTCTGGGCCGGGTCTTCTCCGCTGCTGGTGTGGACGGTCATGTACACGAACCGGACATTGGGGAAGTCCTGTTCCAACTGGTTCATATCATCCAGGTATTGTTGCACCTCGCTATCACTGTACCAGGCCAGTTGGCCGCACCACGACCACATCACCAAATTGCGGTTGTTCCCGGGGGTTCGCAGGTAAGCTCGCGTATCGGCCGCCCAACTCGAACTGCCCAAATCGCCGCCGGGGTAATAATCCCTCAGGGATAGCACACCACCAGCCACGGTGCCATCCGTGTTGAAATTGAATAACGGGTTGATCCATTTCCAGTATCCCATCCCGGAGACTATCTGGCTGCCGTGGGAAGTGTGCCCATAGCTCAGGCGCACCTGCGCCTTGGCCAGGTTGATGTAGCTCTCGGGGACCTTGCTAATATCAGCGGTCGTGTGGTCGATGATCAGCGCCTGGCTGGTAGGTATAGACGCTGGATTGCTGATGATCGGCAAGAAGACCGAAATTGGGCCGGGCCCACTCGCCGAGGAGCCTGCAGGGAAGACGACCCAACCCAAGACCAACAAGAGGGAAAGCCCGCGGGGGAGAATGCGCATGTCGATGACTCCGTGGATATACTGAAAATGATACAAAAAGATCAATTGACTGGACAATTCAATCATAGCAAAGCCAATCATAGAAGACAAGCTGAGTTGGTCAACCCCTGCTCTCCTTGCAAAACTGTTAACCTCTTATTTGATCAATGCAGATCTTGTCTTTGGTTTGGTTGATCCGGCTCTCCTGTCGAAGAGTGGTATGAATAGGGTTACCTGTGCAGTATTTATGACAAATTGTGTGAAAACTACGAATATTGTTGGATAATCATAATAATCGACGCTTATTGAGGGACCTGTTCATCCTGGTCAACGCTTATTGAAATTGGAGGTGTGAAGATGGAGCGGTTCGCGGGCCGGCGACGGTGTTTTTTTTCGTGAGGGGGTTATCGCACTAAGCGCATTTGTTTTCCTGGTGGTACTCCAACGAATTGTGATACCTCCCCCGGGGCAACTCACGTCAGGTGCACGGGTGTATGCACAAGCGGGTTCTCCTGGAACAGTATACCTGCCTGTGGTCATGCAAGCCCTACAATCCCCGGCCCACAACCCCTGGGTGATTGTGTGTTACAGTGTTGGAATGATCTCGGCATGCACTGCTATACCTTCGACTTCAACAGCCTGGGCGTTTTACCTCCCTACAACAACTTGTGGGCCCAGGTGATCAAACGTGGCGATCCACCCCAAATTGTCACAACCGGCATCCAGGTAAGCTATAGCTTCCCGGTCAGCACACACTTTGTGGCCGAGGGCATTCCGCTGACCGAGTTCAGCGACAGCGCCCCCACCACACGCGATCCTTACCAGCTTGCGATCCTCGTGGCGAAAAATGCCACATCCGGCGCCGCGCTGGCCCAGTTATTGGTGGTAGCCCCCGTCTCTACGGAGATGCGCTGCGACCGCTGCCATTCAGACGGCCAGCAAGAGGGAATCGCGACCGGGAAAGTGGAAACCAACATCCTTACTCTTCACGATCAGAATAATGCCGAGGATTACCCACCCAACCATACCATCCCGTTGCTGCAACGCCAGCCTGTGCTTTGCGCGGAATGCCATTCATCCAACGCCCTCACAGCCCCGGGAATATCCAGCCTCCCCAGCCTCTCCAATGCAATCCACGGAAAACATGCCGGGATTGTGCCTGACACCCTGGATGGTTGTTATAACTGTCATCCTGGACCGACCACGAATTGCCTGCGTGACGTTATGTCAAGCCGGCATGGAATGGATTGCATCTCCTGTCACGGTACGATGAACCGCGTTTCTATGAATTTGAATCCCTGGTAGAACGAACCGCGTTGTGACAATCCGGCTTGCCGCGGCACAAAGTATTCCCAAAATATGGCCCTCTATCGCCAATCCACTGGTCACGGTGGCGTGTACTGCGAGGCCTGTCACGACAGCACACATGCAATCGCTCCAAGCACCCAACCTCGCGATGGAATCAAATTCATTCAGTTGCAAGGCCACTCAGGGCCGTTAGCTATTTGCACAGTATGCCACCTGACGCAACCGGCTACGGGAAGCATCCATTAGTCCGAGGTCTGGCTGGCAAAGACCAGGCCTATCTTATCGTGAGGCCGCCGGCCAGGTTTCCATCACCTGCCGGAGGTTGGCAAACTCCCCGATGTGGTAGGCGCTGTGATCCGCAACCAGCAAGATCTCCCGCATGATGGTATATCCGGGTGCGTGCGGGATCGTCGCAGTCAGTGACACGCGGGCACACCTGCACAGACCGCAGGTACTGTGTCGTTCACTATTGCCTTCAGATCGGCCAGGTCGGTTTCAAACCGGCGCAGGGTTTCTTCCCAACCATCCCACTCCGTCTGTTCATCCGGCGCCGGCCAATACCCAACCGGCCACTCCGGCGAGACATACTTCGGGTCCCGGATGAACTCCAAGATGTCCAATTGCGTCCGGCGCAGGTGTTCCAGCAGGTGCCAGGGAGTGTAAGGCACGTTGGGCGGCTGGCTATTCATCGCCGCCTCAGGAAAGCCGGCCGCCGCCTCTTCCAGGGGCATGTGCGCATTCCCACCTCGCAACAGCGCTAGCAGCTCTTGTCGCAAGATTGCATCAGATTCCATCTTTCCTCCGGATTTGAACAGACTTTGGATGATTGATATATTCATCATGCAGATTTAAGCAAAATCGTGCATACCGCTGTTAACATACCTATCAACTAATTCCCAATCCCCCTTGCCAAAACAGAACATATATTCTATAATATCCCCCTCAACCTTTACCCCTGCACCTTTCCAACTGCATACAAGCTTATCGATCCAGGCATATCCTTGTCA
>JAQTMA010000354.1 GCA_028714615.1 Anaerolineaceae bacterium
ACAACCATGCTTATATTATACGTCAAATAAGCATGGTTGTAAAATACCAGGTCTAAATTAGGGGAATCTCTTGAAGGGTTTGCTCAGCTCAATTCACCAGCTCTCGCGCCAGGCTCGCCAAGATCCCGTCGATCAAGCCCAACACCAACCCGTCCAGCGCACCGATCACGAAGGCCGCCACCCCGCCGGTGAGTGTGTAACCAGCAGGACGTCGTATGCAATTAGCGCAGATGCCGTGTTGGGCAGGAGCAGACCTCCGCCCAGCAGGAAGGCCATCGCCCCGACGTGCACCAGGCGGATGACCAGGCTGAGGGGGTGGGAGCCAAACCAGAAGGCCATGCTGATTTCATTATTTGAAATTAGGAAAAAATTGGAATTCGCTACACCTAATCCTATCCACAAGGGGGCAAATTTGTTGGGAATTGGCGTGGATTGGGAGTAGGATAAGGGTGTCCCTTTTTCACGTCTGCTGCGATATAACTCTATAGAAGCACTCCTTATTAGTAGCCGCTCTCCTCCGCTCAAGGGACCTGCCGATGCACACCCTGATCCAAGCTCTCGACCCCCCAAAAACCGAGCCAGACCCCGCCGCGGATATCTCCTTTCCCGCGCTGTATGACCAGTACGCGCTGCGGGTCTACCGCTACCTGTTCTACCGCGTGCGCAACCCCAAGGAGGCCGAAGACCTGACCGCACAGGTGTTTCTGGAGGTGCTCCAGGGGCTGCCCCATTACACCCCGCGCTCCCCCTTTGCCGCCTGGCTCTTCACCATCGCCCGCCGCCGGGTGGCCGACCACTACCGCCGCCTGAGACCCACCCAGTCGCTGGACGAACAAGCCGAGTTCTTGCCTTCCGGGGAGGACGTGCTGGCCCAGGTGATCCAGGCCGAAAACCTGGAGCGCCTGGCCGGGCTCTTTGCCCGCCTCTCCGCAGCCGAGCAGGAACTGCTGCGCCTGCGCTTCTCCGCCGAGCTCACTTTTGCCGAGCTGGCCGCCCTCTTGGGGCAGCGCGAGGACGCCGTAAAGAAATCCTTGTACCGCTTGCTGGCGCGTCTGGAACGCCAGATGGAGGTGGAAGACCATGTCTGAGACTGCTCCCTCCCCGGCCTTTCTCCAGCAGGTCGAGCATTTCTACCAGTTTGCCACCCCCGACCCGCGTTTCCTCGCCTCCTTGCGCTCCGAGTTGGCCCAGGCTGCCGCCCAGCCAACCCTCCCGTCTGCCGTTCCCCTCCTACGCCGCAGCCAGCCTCGTCTGAGCCTGCGCCGGCCCGCCTGGGCGATCGGGTTTGTCCTTCTCGCCGTCCTGGTGTCTGCATTCCTGGCGGTCGGGCCGCAGCGTGTGCTGGCTGAGGTCGAGCGCCTGCTGGGCTACCTGCCGGGAGTTGGCTTTGTCAGCCCCGACCAGACCCGCATGCTGGCGGCCCCATTGCAGGCCAAGCAGGGCAACAGCACCCTCGATGTCCAACAGGTTGTCGCTTTTCCGGATCGGACGATCGTGGTCGCCACACTGCGCAGCCTGCCGGACGAGATCACCATCGGAATGCAATGGGTGGGCCAGGTGACGCTCCTCCTGCCGGATGGGCAGCGCTGGCACAATCGCCAGGCCTCCCAGTACACCAGGGCCGGAGAACTCTCGGCTGTCATTGAGTATCCTCCCCTGCCGGCCGGGATCGACCAGGTGACCCTGGAGATGCCCACGCTCCCGCTGGCTGCGAATGGCGCCACGCAAGAGTTTTGGTCGCTTGTGCTGCCTCTGCAAAGCGTCGGCCAAACCACCCCGGGCAGCCTGGCGGTCGCGCCCTACACGCCGAAGGATGCCCGGGCAGCCAAACAGGGCGTGACCGTGCGCCTGCTGCAGGTGGCGCCCGGCGCGCAGGAGACCGGGCTCTTGCTCCAGGTCGATTGGAAGGACCCTACCTGGGACATCGGTGGCATCACTGCCGAGCTCCAGGACGACCTGGGGCGTGTCTACCAGCAACTGGCTGCCCCCCCGGGCTTTGACATGCCGTACAACGGCACCCCCCACGGGGTGACCACCCAACAAGAGCTGCTGCGCTTTCCCGCGCTCGATCCCGGCGCGCGTCAGGTGAGCTTGAAGGTGTCAGCGATTCGCTTTCGGATCTTCCCGCAAGCCCAGTTCCAGTTCGACCCGGGCAGCGCTCCCGCGCTCGGGCAAACCTGGGATTTTGCAGGCGACCGCGGGAAGCGCCTGCAAATGGGAGGTTTTCAGGTGCAGATCCTGCAAGCCGCGCTGAGCGACGCCTCAGGCGGCGTCCAGGTCACCATGGTCAGTCCGCCGGGGACCCCCAGCCTCCCCCAGCCCACCCCTCTGCCTGGGCCTGCCTGCCGGTTAGAATTTATCGTCCAGGTCACGCCCCGCTCGGATGCTCGGCTCTTGCCGGGGGCCCTCAAACGGTTAAATGGAGACCAGGCTGCCTCCGGCGTGTCTGGCTCGGGGGACTTGACCCGCCTCACCATCACGGTGGACCTTTCCGCCATCCCCACGGCGCCCTTATTCTTCCAATTTACCGATGCGACCCTGACCCTGCAGGGTGGCTGGCAGATCCGTTGGGGCATCCCTCGGTAACTCCAAGCGCTCAGTCCTGTCCATGAAAGGTGGTCTGGTGCGTGTCAGGTTTGTGTCTAAATGAAAACAGGGATAAAACCGATTCGGATGTGACCGGAGATACCTGCTGTCCGAGCGGGG
Organism: Anaerolineaceae bacterium; assembly: GCA_028714615.1. Next base: position 2,707 of record JAQTMA010000354.1, read on the forward strand.
AATTCGCAACGTGATTGCTCATGAATACTTTGGGGTCAGCGTCGTAATTATCTGGCAAACGATCCAGTCCGACCTGGATCCCATCATCTCTCCGTTGCAGGAAGAAATCACCGACTATAATGGGTGTTGTTCAATCCAAGGTAGTGCATATGGCTCGCTTCACCAATGATGAGAACTATTCATATGCCGAAAACCCCGATCCTGTTCGTCTTCATGGTAGCTCTTGTATCAGCCGTGGTCACCGCTTGCACTCCAACCCCGCAGACCACCTCATCCATCCCCTTCCTTGGTATCACCCCACAGGCGGTCTCTACCGCTCCCTTCCTTGGCATCTCCCGCCACCCGGCCCCCGCTACTTGGACGATCCCGGCTCCCTCAGACCCACCCAAATACAATCCCAACAGGAATGACCTCTGGCAGGTCGACCTGCGTTCCACCGATCTCACCCGATTAGACCTATCTCACTCGCTTTCTGATCTGTTGTTTGCCAATTTCGATACCCAAACGCAGTGGCCGGCGGCCGAGAAAATGCCGGCCGACTTCGACTGGCAGCGGATTTTGGATCTGGGGAAAAACCCGGGGCTGGGCATCCGCACCTTGCATGCAATGGGCATCGACGGCCGAAATGTGGGGATTGCTATCATCGATCTCCCCATGATTATCGATCATGAGGAGTATAGCGGCCAGTTGCGGCTTTATGAGGAAATTGATATTGATCCTGCTCTGGAAAGTGAAATGCATGGACCGGCGGTCGCCTCCATCGCCGTGGGGAAGACCAGCGGGGTAGCCCCCAAGGCCGATCTTTACATTATCGCTGCTTATCCGGGGGACGGGTTTGCAGAAGGCCAGGATAAATTTACCTACAATTTCCAGTATTATGCCCAGGCCATTCGACGCGTCTTGGAA
>JAQTMA010000355.1 GCA_028714615.1 Anaerolineaceae bacterium
CATCCCAAACAAATGCCGAACACAGCTTCAAAGAATAAGAATATCAGGCAGATTTGACAGATAATCCCGGTAATAAAGCTGGTTGAATTCATTACGACCAACAGCAGGAAGATGATCGAGGATAGCGCCAGACCGATCGTCCAGGCAAACTTTTTTTGAGCCGCGCCAACATATTCGGGGGTTTGACCGCTTACGATCAACCTCCCGATGATTAATGAAGGTGAATACCTGGGGCTGATCATTACCCGTATGATGAAATCTGTCAGGAAGATGGTGTTAACAAACTTGATCAGGAAATAATTCTCAGTAAATATGACTAACATCCAGGCCAAGAACATAAAAAAATATAGTATCCCTGCCGAAGCTCTTATTTCCCGTTCGTTTAAAACGGGGATGTTATAACCTTCCACGGTTTCCCCAAATTGTTTTGCTTTATTCATTTTTCTCTCCTTTTTATGTCATTGTCTTGTTACTTTTCAAAATTGGAGAGGTTGAGAGGCAACCTCTCCAATACTCTTGTTTGTTGTTGAAACTTGAAGTCGAAAAGGCGTTGGGATTACGCTGCCCGGCTTGGGTTGTTGCGCAAAAGAATGATCCCCAGCCAGATGAACCAGATGATCTGTCCCAGGCCGAACACAGCAACCAAAGCGTTCAGCGTTGGGATGATCGTGATGATGCCCACCGCGCCGACCAACACGCCGAGGATGTTCAGTCCTTTGGGAAGTCCGCCTGTTCGTAACGCGGCCAGACTGACCAACAGTGTCAAAGGTCCGCCGAGGATTTCGCCATTGGCGTTGCCCAGCCCGTTTGTGATGGCTTCAATCGCCTGAAAGGTCAACGCAGCCTGGGTCGGGTCTTTGGCGTAAAGCGCGACGATAGTGTTGAGTCCCGCATTTGCGGCCATGCCGCTGGCGATGAGCGAGCCTGCCCAGATGATCCCGATCGCGGTAGCCACCTTCATGAGCGCTGGTGCGCCGGACTTCAAGCGGTCATACAACGCCAGCGACAGGACAATCAGCGCAAAGCCAAAGAACACGTACATGAGCAGGTTGGTCGAAAAGATGACCGTCTGTTTTTCGATGTTCATGGCGAGCTTTTGAGCCGGGTCGGTGATGTTGAGATAGTCCAGTACGACGATGAAGATGATAAATCCGATCAGGTGGCTGATTGCCATATACAGTGCGGCAATGCCGCCAACTTTCTGGAAGTTTTTCATTTTTTCTCCTTGAGTAACACCATACCTTCACCAATCCATTCCTGAGCGAAGGCATGGAGTTCGTTTGATTTTATTATCCGGGCTAACCTTCAGGATTAGTCCATTTCCAGGCAAACCAGATAATCGCCAGGCACGAGAGGATTTCAATCGTCTCAAAAAAATAATAGACAATCGTGGGCGATCCCATCCCATGTACAAAAACAATTGTGATTAACCCGCCGATTATGTTAGCCCAACGATTGATGCCATGCTTCAGAAGCCGGGATAGTAAGATCATGGCTGTTGGAATCTCAAGAATGAAAGCTCCGATCAGCAATAACGTGGGGGTAACGACCACACCGTCGACGGGAGTTCCTGCAACCATTTTTGCCATGAATCCTGGATAAGTCATGCCAATAATATCTGCAAAAGCCATATTGAACATGATAAAAATCCATAAAGTTGAGAGCAAAACTTTCGTATCCAGCTTTTCTGTAGTCTTTTTGAATGTATTCATTTTTATTACTCCTTTTTTTGAATGATATTGATGAGTTACATTGAATAAAATTGCGGTCGCTATCCGGTAACCGGGGTTGAAATAGCTTAAAGAATTTCTTAGGCAAAACTCCTTTCCAGCAGGTAATCTCATTAATATTTGAGTCCTGACTTATTTGCCTGGTTGGGTTGGACAGGACAGACGGAGACCAAGGGTATGCCTAAATCACGCACTCTTTTGAGCAATCCATGCAGCGCAGCCTGGTCGGGCACTGGACCGGTCAGCAGGGTATCGCCGTCCTCATCCAGCGTGATGGTCAGGCCCTCAAACCAGTCGGTCCATTGAGCACCCAGGTGGCCCTTGAGCCGGATTTGATAAACCATGGGCTGGTCTTGTTCTGTTTTTGGGTCGAGTGGATTGGGCATATCCCGATACCTTTTGCTGAAGATATCGAGAGTATAGCTACCGCACGGTATGGACGGCTAGATGCTTAAGTATTGTTGGGGGGTATTGTTTTGGTCTGGCGGGGAGGGGGAAAATCTACAACTGGGGGGCAGATCTAAAAAGGAGGTAGACGGGAAACGTTCGGTCCGGCTACAACAGGCTCAACTCGCGCGCCCGGGCGACCGCTTCGGTGCGCCGCTGGACGTGCAGCTTGTCAAAGATGATCCGGCTGTGACCTTTGACGGTGCTCAGCGCCAGGAAAAGCCGCGCGCTGATCTCCCGATTGGAAAGGCCCTGGGCAATGAGTGTGAGCACTTCCAGCTCACGCGGGCTCAAAGGATCTACCATTGTAGATTGTTGATTGTTGATTGCTGATTGCCGGGTAACAAGTGGCGCAAAAGCAGCCAGGAGTTTATCTACATAACCGATCAGTTTTCGAGCCTGGTCGTGCGATTCCTTTTCAATCTGCAATCTACAATCAGCAATCAACAATTGCATTGGCTCGCCTTCGTCTACAAAGGTGCGCACATAGCCGCCTGGCTCAGCCAGGACCATCGCCTGGGTAAACGCCTGCAGCGCCTCTATCTGCCTGCCGGAGGACTGGTAGGCAATCGACAGGAGAACCAGGATTTTGATCTTCTCCTGGACCCAGCCAGCCTGGTCCGCAGCGCTGGACAGCCGGGCGAGCAGATCAATTGCCTCCACTAGTGCCGCCGGTGAAGGGCCTTGCCGGCCCTCAAAAACGAGCGCCCTGGCCAGATTGGTATGGTGCAGGTCGTAATGGTAGCTGAACGGGCCTGCGGTCTTCAGGCCAGACTGTCCCACCCAACGCACCACCGCGGGCAAGTTGCCCTCCAGCATCCAGAAGCGCAGCCGGCAATCTTCCAACCAGCACTGGACAAAAGGATCGACCTTGGTCGCCTCGAGGACCTGGTCTGCCCGCCGCAGGCTGTCTTGCGCGCCGTCTCGATCGCCCACCGTCATCTGGTAGCGGGCCAGGCAGATGTATCCATCGACCAGCACATCAGCCTGGCCGAGCTGGATGCACTGCTGGATGCCGCGGGACAGGTGCTGCCCAGCCAGTTCCAACTCGTTTCGTTCGCGCAGCACGTCACCCAACTTGATATTCGGGAACCCAGCTACCGGCGTTTCCCGCCCGTCGGGGGCAACCGCCAGGCGCAGCGCCTCCTGGTAGGTTTGCTGGGCAACGGCTAGACGACCTTGCTTGGCCTGCTGCATTCCCACGTAGCACGTCGAAGGGACAGCCATGGTGAGATGGCTGCACTTGAGCGCGGCTGCGCGAGCCAGGGCAAAAGCCTGCTCCGAATCGATGACCTGGCCGAGCGCCCAGTAAGCGCCCCCCATGGCGACGGCGGTTTCGCAGCGCATCTCATCCTGCTCGGGAAGATAAGCGAGAGCTTTCTCCCCTTCCTGTAGGACGCGGGAGATGTTCTCCCCGGTCAG
>JAQTMA010000356.1 GCA_028714615.1 Anaerolineaceae bacterium
ATCTCAGATCTACAGACCAAATCCTCCCTAAGTTTTCAGGGAGAACGGTTGCCAGAAGAGCAAACTGTCGTAAAGATAGGAGAAAATGGCAGCCCTGAAGCAATCCCTCACCTGGAAGAAGCGCTTCGGCGCGCAAACCGGCTCAAAGCCCTGTGTGAAAAATTGCAGAGTCAAATCGATTCCGGAGCGGCAGGCTCAGCCAGCCCATTTCTTGCCGCCATGCTGGCTGAGCAAACGATCCGGACCATTCAGTATGCCATTGACCAATGCCGCCATTCCGTCCAACTGGAGCAGTAGCGTGCATCGATAGAGGAAGACGATCCGAAAACGACCCCTTATTGAGATCTTCTTCCTTCCAATTCCAGCAGCAACTGCCGAGCTTCTTGTAAGTCGGGCAGCTCAAAGCCTTCGGTGAATTGGTTGTAGATTTTCGATAAAATCAAATGTGCCTGGCCGGATTTTCCTAGCCTTGTCCAAAGTCGCGCCAGGCCGAGCGATGATTTTAACTCCAAAAATCGAGCGCTCTGTCCGCGGGCGAGGTCGATACTTTCCAGGAAGGCTGTCTCTGCCAAAGCATTGTGTGTGGGATGAAGCTTGAGAAGGATTTCTGCCTTCACCCGAAACTGTTCAGAGACAAAAAACAATTCTCCTATTTGCCGGGAAGAGGCAATTTGTTGGTTTATCAGACCCAGGGCCTCGGCCGGTTTTCCGTTCTGAGCCATGATCTCAGCCATGGCAAGACAAACAATTCCCTGCCCAATTGCGACCTCGGAAGCACGCAGAATATTCAATGTCTGGGATAAATCCCGGATACCTTTTTCGGCCTGTCCCAGGTGGCCTAAGGCCCAACCACGCTGATGCAATCCGGCTGAATACCAATATGGAAAGTCATACTTCCTGGTTATCTCGATGACTTCCTCGCTAATTTTCTGAAGCTTCATGTACAGACCTGCAAATCCATAAACCATCCCGACATAGGTCAGGGTTAATGCCAGGCTGAAAGGATGCTGGATCTGACGCGCCAATTCAACCGCTGAACGACCGGTCTCGATCGCTTGATCCGGGTAGCCGAGGGCCAAAAGATCAATAGCCAGGATGGCTCGGCTGGTCGCTCCCGGGTCCTGCGAATACAGGTAAGCCAGATGTTGATGGTGGGCCGGTTCGTAAAAATCAATCATAACCTCTATATTACGCTTGCAGGAAACATAATCGCCGATCCAAAAATCACTCCACCCCTTTCCCCAATGCCCCAACGCAATCAACAATGGGTCCTTAGCCTGTTCCCCTAATTCGATTAATTCCTGCATGATCGCTGCCCCCTTGATAAAGTCGGCCTGGCTGGAGCGATAACAGGCCAACTGCCACATAACGAGAAATGCCTGCGGAGGATTCCCGATCTGTTTGCATAGATCATACGCTCGACTGAATGCCTTGCCCACTTTGGCGTCTGCATAGCTCCGGAGGGCTAAAATGGCTACCGCCAGATTAATTTGGAGAGTAAGTTCCTGACCGGCTCTCTCAAGCGAATCTGGCAACCTGCTCAACAAATCGAGCGCCCGGGTGAAATGAGACAGCCCTTCCTGGTTGGCCGACAATCTCAAGGCCCTTTCGCCCGCCAGGTTTAAATAATGGATAGCTTTCTTTTTGTTTTCTGCCTTTTCAAAATGCCAGGATAATGAAACAGCCATATCAGCGACGCTATCCCCGAACAGGTTTTCCATTGTGGAACCAATCATTCCATGCCAATGGGCGCGTTCGAATGGGTCAAGGGTGGTATATAAATACTTTTGGAAAAGAATATGGTCAAAACGATATTGGAATAACCTCTGACTCCCCTGCCAGCGGACGCCTTCCGAACGGGCAAGACGATGTTCTTTTCCAATCTCAACGCTCAACCAACGGACAATTTCATTCTCATCAACCCCCAGTACCTGCGCGGCGACTTCTGCCATAAAAACCTCGCCTTCTACGCTGGCAACTTGTAAAACGTCCAGCAGTCGTTTCGGCAGGCGTCCCAGGCGCTCGGCAATCACAGCTTCAACTCTGGCAGGCAGAATATCCCAATCCAGGGCGCTGCTTTCGATCAGGCGGCCGTGCTTGTCTTTTATCAGACCGCCGCCAGCAGCCATGCTTTGCAGCAATTCAACCGCAAAAAGCGGGTGACCTTGGGTGCGGTTAAGGAATGCGACCCGAAATTCACGGCTCAAAGTATTCGGTTGGCTATCTATCAAAGCATCTGTAAAACCATCCTCTGCCTGAGCCAGCATGATTTCAATACTTCCCCCATCCCGTTTGAGTTCATTGATCACAAACTCGAGTGGATGCCGTTCACGCAACGTTGGCGGAGAAGATGGTTGAGAAATATTCGCAAGCTCTGAAGTTGATTGAATATCCACCTTGCTGTGTGAAATGGGTGAGCCCGAGTTGAAAAGCAAATCGGTGGGCCGGTAGGCTCCTACCAGCATGATCTGGCTGCTTCCCAGGCGTTTCCCCAAGTGGAATAACAGGCTGGCCGAACCAGTGTCCAACCACTGCAAATCATCCAACACCAGCACCAATGGTGTTTGACCGGCTAGTTTCTGTAAAACGTGGGTGTATTGTTCGAAGAGGTTTTTTTGCAACCTGGGCGCTGGAAAGTTCAGCAGGGCGGCTTTTTGCTCCAGGAGTTGCCGGAGCCTGGCAATCCACGCAGGCTCGCCAGCGCCCTCTTTGGCAGCTTGAGCCATTACCCGCGTCAACAGCGTTTGACCGGATAAAAACGTATCAATGAGATCAGGGCCGACCTCCATGATCGTCTGTGCAACCGAAGGCATCATTTTCCAGATGTGGTAAGCCTGATCCTGGTCAATGGCGCCGCCTGCCCATTGCCCTTCCACATCACCGGCCAAAAACTCGAGAATCTCGCGAAACGGCAAATAAGGATCGCCGATGCCCGTGGATGCATTTCCATGTCCAATCGCAACGACGACGTGAGGATAGAATTGCCTGATTTGTTGGATAAATGTATCCATTAAGGCGGTCTTTCCCCACCCAGCCTCACCGGCAACAAACATGACCTGCCCATGCCCTTTCAAGGCCTGAGCAAAACCTGCAGTTAAAAGCGACAATTCGCGTTTTCTACCGACAAAGACAGATATGCTTCTCGATCCAATGGATTTGACCGGCTCACCAGGGGAGAATTGACCACGAGATTCTTCCAGGTCAAATACCGTCGTATTCTCCTGGTATATGCGATCATACAGGGAAATTGTATCTGCTTCGGGCTTGACGCCCAGCTCTCGATCCAACAGGCTGCACAAGTTTTCGTAATATTTCACGGCCTTATTTCGCTGCCCACTCATGGCTAAACAGCGCATGTTTTGCCGGTAAGCGATTTCCCGGTAGGGATCGATCTCTGTTTGCCGGTGGGCGGCCTGCCCCGCCAGCTCAAACCGGCCATGCTGGAGATAGTATTCCGCCATGTCTGTGAGGGCCGCGACGGCTATTTTTTCGCAAGATTGTCTTTCCAACGCCAGCCAGTCTTCATATTCGGGTGCGTCCTTCAAAAAGAATCCGGCCAATAAAGGTCCCTG
>JAQTMA010000357.1 GCA_028714615.1 Anaerolineaceae bacterium
AACGAGGCAATGAGGAGAACTCCCTCTCCCTATGCTTTTGAGGGACAGCGTGCCGTAGCGAAGCGGAGGTAGAGGGTTGGGGTGGAATCCACGTTTTCATCATCCTGGTGCAACCGGTCACTCTTTTATCCTTTATGCCCAGGCATCCCTGCCAGGGGCTCGTGGTTGGAGTGTTCTTGTAGCCCAGGCATCCTTGCCTGGGGCTCGTGGTGGAAGAACCCCAGGCAGGGATGCCTGGGCTACAAGAACACGCTGGCTTGTTTACCGTGCCGCACCAACGGGATGGTGTTCTCGTGGAAGATCCCCAGGCAAGGATCCCGATAAGCCGTCGGGGCGATGTGCCTGGGCTCCATGTCCGTTGGATTACCAGGCAAGGATCCCGATAAGGCGTCGGGACGATGTGCCTGGGCTACTTAATAGTTGCCTCATCACCTCGGCGCCCTGATGCCTTCATCCCTTAAATACCACGAGACCTTTTAAATACTCCCCCTCCGGGAAATTTAACGCCACCGGGTGATCGGCGCCCTGGCTCATCCGGCCGATGATGCGAGCATCTACACCGGCATCCACTGCTGCACCGGCTACGATCTTCTGAAACAAATCCGGAGATACGCCGCCAGAGCATGAGAAGGTAAAGAGCAAACCGCCCGGCCGCAACAGCTTGAGGGCCAGCAGGTTGATATCCTTATAGCCGCGGGCAGCCCGCTCTGCCTGGGCTGCGTTCTGGGCAAACTTGGGTGGGTCCAACACGACCAGGTCAAAGCTGCGGGCCTGGTCGCGAAAACGCCGCAGCAGCACAAACACATCCCCTGCCAACCAATCCGCTTTTGCGCCATCTATTCCATTCAACCCCAGGTTCTCCTGCCCCAGCGTCAAAGCCTCTGCCGAACTGTCGATCGAGAGCACAGAGGTCGCACCACCTGCAAGCGCGTAAACACTGAAAGCCCCTGAATACGAGAAGCAGTTGAGTACCTCCCGCCCCACAGCCAGCCTGCCCAACCGAGCCCGGTTAGCCCTCTGGTCCAGATAGAAACCGGTCTTGTGGCCCGCCAGCACATCCACCCAGAAGCGCAACCCGTTCTCGTGGATTTCTAAACGTGATGATGGCGCCGCTCCCCGCAACGGCCCGACCCGCTCAGGTAACCCTTCCAGGGCGCGCACGTCCACATCGGAACGTTCGTAGATAGCAGAAACTCCTGTCAACTCCAGCAGAATATCTGCGAGCGTCTCGCGCCAGTATTCAGCCCCGGCGGACAAGCACTGCAGCACCAACAGGTCACCATAACGATCGACGATCAGCCCGGGTAATCCATCGCTCTCCGCGAAAACCAAGCGAAGTGCGTCAGTTTCTTCTGGCGGCACACTCACCCGGCGCAGCTCGAGTGCGGTTTGCAGCCGACCTCGAAAGAAATCAGCACCAACCACCTGGTCAGGGTCTCCCGTCCACATGCGCGCACGCATCTGTGAGGCAGGGCTATAAGCCGCCTGGCCGAGAGGCTCACCGGCTGCATCCTGCACGAGCACCGTTTCTCCGGATTCCGGCGATCCTGCCACCTGCTCGATGGCGCCCGAGAATATCCACGGGTGGCCGCGCAACACCGATCGTTCTCGGCCGGGTTTCAGATGGATGGATATCATTTTACCCACCAACCAAACGCATCAAGCCAGCTTCATCCAGTATCCGCACCCCTAACGCTCTCGCTTTTTCCAATTTGGAGCCGGCAGCCTCACCCAAAACGAGGTAGCTGGTGTTTTTGCTTACGTTGTCCGTCACCTTGCCGCCGTGCGCCTGGATCAATGCTTTCACACCTTCACGAGATAGCGTAGGCAGCGTCCCCGTGACAACAAAATTCATACCAGCCAACGGCTGCGCACCCAGGTCGACAGCTTCTCGAGGTGTACTGCTCGGCCACACCGCAAAACCACGCAGCTTCTCCAACACCTGGCGGTTTGCGGGTCGGGCGAACCAATCTACGATACCACGGGCGATGTTCGGCCCCACGCCTTCAATGAGCATCAACTGCTCCACCGTCGCTTGTGAAAGGCTTTGCAGATCGTGGTATCTGCGCGCCAACTCGATGGCGCCGACTTCACCGACTCCGCGGATGCCCAGGGCGTTGATTACCCGCTCCAAGGGCTGCGACCGCGAACTTTCAATCGAGGCCATTAAGTTATCCGCTTTCTTTTCGGCAAAGCCCTCCAGCTCTAGCAAATCTTCCTTCGTTAGGCAATACAGGTCAGCCACATCCTTCACCAAACCGGCCGAGGCTAATTGCTCGACGATTTTGATTCCCATACCCTCGATATCCATTGCACCGCGAGAGACAAAATGCTCCAGGTTGCGCACCAATTGAGCCGGGCAGGCCGCGTTGACGCAGAACCAGGCTACCTCACCGGGCAGATGTTCAGCCGCTTGCCCGCAAGCCGGGCAAACCGAGGGCGGCTGGTATGGTTTTTCTTCGCCTGTCCGCGCCTCGACGACCGGACCGATAATGTAAGGGATGACCTCTCCGGCGCGTTTGACCAATACGCGGTCGCCCACGCGGATGTCCTTCTCAGCGATGTAATCAAAATTGTGCAAAGTGGCTTGCTTGACCACCACCCCACCAATCTCTACCGGATCAAGGATGGCGTAGGGTGTGAGGACACCGGTCCGTCCGACGTTCACCCCGATAGCCTTCATACGGGTGGTCACCTCACGAGCTGGGTACTTGTAGGCTAGAGCGCCGCGCGGATCCTTGCCCACGGTTCCCAGCTCACGAGCCAGGAGCAGATCGTTGATCTTGATCACCATCCCATCCGCCTCGTACGGCAGACGGTCGCGTAACCCGCTGCCCTCCACACAAGCCTGGATAGCGCAATCCAGGTCGGGGCAGTAGCGCGCCACGTCGGTCACCGGGAATCCCAGATCGCGCAGATATTGCAAAGTATCCCATTGGGTCTTGGGGGTGGCGCCATCGGCATCGACGATGGTATAAACCAGGAGGGTCAACGGGCGCGATGCGGTCAGGTTCGGATCGAGCTGACGCAGGGATCCGGCGGCGGTGTTGCGCGGGTTCAAGTAGGCACGCTCCCCAGCTTCGAGCAAGCGTTGGTTGAGCGCTTCAAAATCCCGAATTTCGATGAAGACTTCGCCCCGCACGACCAACCGGTGAGGTGGTTGAGGTCCGCCCGTCACGACCGGGATATGCAATGGCAACACCCGTAAGGTGCGTAAGTTGGTGGTGATATCCTCTCCCACTTCACCATCTCCGCGGGTTGCCCCCTGGACAAAAAGCCCATCCAGGTAATGCAACACCACTGAGAGCCCGTCGATCTTGGGCTCGATCACGTAACCCGTTTTTTCCACCCGGTCGTCGATACGGGCATTGCGCTCGTACCAGGCGCGCACATCATCCACTCTAAATGCGTTTGCAAGGCTGATAATCGCAGCCGGGTGACGCACCTTCTTGAATTTCTCGGTCACGGGAGCGCCGGCGCGCTGGGTGGGTGAATCGGGGGTGATCCACTCGGGGTGTTCGCTCTCGATTTGACGCAGCCGGTTTAACAACCGGTCGTACTCATAATCACT
>JAQTMA010000358.1 GCA_028714615.1 Anaerolineaceae bacterium
CCTTCTTGAATTTCTCGGTCACGGGAGCGCCGGCGCGCTGGGTGGGTGAATCGGGGGTGATCCACTCGGGGTGTTCGCTCTCGATTTGACGCAGCCGGTTTAACAACCGGTCGTACTCATAATCACTGATGACGGGTGCATCCTGAACGTGGTAGAGATAGTTGTGGTAATGCACCTGCCGGCGGAGCTCTTCTAGCTCTTGGTGAAGATTGAGGGTTGCGTCCATAGGGGATCAGTCAGGAATTTGATGGGTTCTTTCTTCGAGGTGGTTGTATAATTTGCAGGTATCATTCATCCTCTATTTATTATATCCAATCACGTGTGAACCGATTCCTCAGTTTTTACGAATATCATTCCGGGTGAGCGATCACCTGCAAATGGAGTTCATCCAATGTTTAGGAGGTTGGCATGCGAACTGCCCGAATCATAGGGTTTATCATCGCGGGAGTGCTGATCATTTTCGGGTTCCTCTTCATACTGGGCGCGGGAGGTGAAGGCGGAGGAGGGGGTAGTTGGGTCGTCACCGGCGTGATCCTTTTCCTCATCTCCTTTGTCATCATCTTCTTCGCCACACGCCGGGGGCCGGCGCAACAGGGTGATACCAACGTCACCTATCAGGTCGATCTCCCCGCCAACGTCACGATGGACACCTTAAAATGCAAGTCCTGCGGCGGAACCCTCGCCCCGGAAAACATCACTATGGTTGCCGGCGCCCCAGTCGTTACCTGCCCATTCTGCCATACCACCTACCAGCTTACAGAAGAACCCAAGTGGTAGTTCCTACGTAATCTGGTCGCGACCCTGATCTGAAACGGAGATCTTCCATGATCCGAAAAACAGCTCTGGTGCTTATCACCCTGCTCTTGCTAACCGGCCTGGTTTCTGGCATTGCCCTGGCCCAAACATACTCTTTTTCGCTCGATCGGGAGGTCGTCAATGCCTACTACAATGCCGAAGGAACCCTCTCCCTGGATTACATCTTTGATTTCAGCAACGATGCAGGTGCATCTGCCATCGACTTCGTCGACGTAGGCTTGCCATTTAGAAGCTATGACCTGGGCAGCGTCAAAGCAGATGTCGATGGGAAAGCAATCACCGACATTTCCAAGGCAGACCCGCAGAATTTACAAGGCGGTGGAGCCGGTGTAACCCTCGCCTTGCACGGAAACGCTATCGCCCCGGGGACATCCGGGCGGGTGCATCTTTATATCGGTACGATCAACCGGGTTGCATTTCCGTACACAGAAAACAACGTCAAAGACTACGCCAGCATCAACTTCTCACCCAATTGGTTCGGCTCATCCTTCGTGCATGGAAAGACGGACATGACCGTCAGCATTCACCTGCCGCCAGGGATCAAGCCGGAAGAACCGATTTACTACCAGCCGCAAGGCGGGTGGCCGGGGTCCGACACACCGGTAACTGACCTGGATAGCCAGGGGCGCGTCCTTTATACCTGGAACAGTCCGGAAGCCAATGGGCATACCCAATACACATTCGGCGCGGCTTTCCCTGCTCGCGTCATTCCCGCTAGCGCAATTGTTCAGAAACCGGCGTTCTCAATTCCTATCGAGGGATTGGTCTGCGGGGGGATCGTTCTGGTCATCCTGGTTTTCTTCGTCTGGGGTATTTATGCAGCCATCTGGGGTGCGAAGAAGCGCAAGCTGGCATACCTTCCACCGAAGATCTCGATCGAAGGGCATGGCATCAAGCGTGGCTTGACGGCTGTCGAAGCGGCCATCCTGGAAGAACAACCTATGGATAAAGTGATGACCATGATTTTGTTTAGCGTTCTCAAAAAAGCCGCTGCTACGGTCATTACCAAAGATCCGCTGGAGATCCAGGTCACGGAACCTCTCCCTGCCGAGCTAAACCCTTATGAGCAGGAATTTCTGGCAGCCTTTAAGGTGACCAAAGGCGCGGAACGCCGCCAGGCACTACAGACGATGATGATAGGCCTGGTTAAATCCATCTCCGAAAAGATGAAAGGATTTAGCCGCAAAGAAACCATCGCCTATTATCAAGATATCACCAAGCGCGCATGGGAGCAGGTGGAAGCCGCCGGAACACCCGATGTTAAAAGCCAAAAGTACGATGAGGTGATGGATTGGACGATGCTGGACAAGAATTATGGCGACCGCACCCGCACCGTTTTCGGCCAGGGTCCCGTTTTTGTCCCCATCTGGTGGGGCCGTTATGATCCAGTTTTTCGTGGCGGTGGAGGGGCTCAACCCTCAACGATATCGACGGGTGGAAACCAGGGCGGCGGCGGTGGATTCTCGATGCCCAGTCTGCCCGGGTCTAATTTTGCTGCATCGGTCGTGAACGGGGCTCAAACCTTTGCCGCTGGAGCCATCGGCGATGTTGCAGCATTTACCAGTGGAATCACCAATAAAACCAACCCACCCCCACCTCCATCGACGACCTCCGGCTCCGGAAAATGGGGCGGCGGCGGCGGCGGAAGTCATTGCGCCTGCGCCTGTGCTTGCGCCGGCTGTGCATGTGCTTGCGCAGGTGGAGGACGCTAGTGTCTTTGCTTTCCGAATTGAAGCAGCGCTTTGCTTTCGGACCCGTCGCTGTTGATGCGCGTCCTGTCCCGGCTTTGTATGCTTACCTGCGTGAAGCCCCCGGTGAGAAGACGCGTATTCACCTGCGCATCGACCCGGATGGGCGTGGCATGCTCATGGTGAATGCCTCACAGGTGTTCCACCTCAACCCAACAGCGGCCACCATGGCGTACTTAGCTCTGGAGGAATTCTCGGAAGCGCAAGCGATCAGCTTCCTCACTTCAAAATACCACCTGCCCTCCAACCAGGCTCATACAGATTACCATGATTTTTTACTGCAATTGGAAACACTGATCCATCCAGACGGGGCCTGCCCGGTGTGCGACCTGGAACTGGAGACCACCCTGCCGTTCAGCGCCCGACCAAGTGCTCCATATCGCATGGATCTGGCGCTTACCTATCGCTGTAATAACAACTGCGCGCATTGCTATAATGCCCGTCCGCGCCGCTATCCAGAGCTACCCACCCAAGCCTGGAAACAAATCCTGGACCGGTTATGGGAGCTGCGCATCCCGCACGTTGTCTTTACCGGCGGCGAGCCCACCCTGCGGGATGACCTTCCCGAGCTAATCGCCCACGCGGAAAAAAACGGCCAGATCACCGGGTTGAACACCAATGGCCGCCGCCTATCCGATCCGCGGTTCCTGGACACCCTGGTGGAGGCCGGACTGGACCATGTCCAGATCACCCTCGAATCCCACGCTGAAGCTATCCATGACCGGATGGTTGCCGCGAAAGGCGCATGGCAGCAAACGGTGATGGGGTTGCGCAATGCGCTCTCCTCCCGTTTGTACGTGATGACCAATACCACCCTCCTGGATGGCAACAGTCCATTCCTCGCCGACACCCTGGAATTCCTGGCCGAAAACGGCGTACCAACAGTCGGTTTGAATGCGCTGATCTATTCCGGGCGCGGTCTGACCGTCGGTAATGGTTTGCCCGAGAGCGCCTTGCCTCCTCTGCTGGATGTGGC
>JAQTMA010000359.1 GCA_028714615.1 Anaerolineaceae bacterium
CATGGCCCTCACCGGGCTCATCCAGTCCTTCAAACCTTCCAGATATTGGCCGGCATTGGCCATGGAAAGGGTGATACACACCATGAAGGAAGCAAAGGGCTTGCGCGCGAGCTCGGACTGGTGATCGTGCATGAACTGCATGGCTTCCGGAAGCCACTTTTGCCCGCGGATGGCGCTACCGGCCACGACGGCCCGGTAAGACCTCAGATCTGTGACGTTCTTCATCGGCAGCACATCCACCAGGGCGCCGCCCTCGGCCAGGGATTTTCCAATCGCTTCCGCTACACCGGCAGTCGAACCGGCACGACTGGCATATGTGACGAGAATTTTATTTTCCATGTTGTTTTCACCATATTGATATTCGGGTAAAGGTTCAATTATTTGTCCTGAATCCAGAGCAGCCAATCCGGAACTCACGATCAATGTACTGCCCAGTAAAGTGCCAGTGGCTTTAAGAAAATCACGCCGGGAAACAGATTTAGGTTGCATTTTCACTCCTGGGGAGCGAGCTTGAACAATTGCTGGACAATCGAATCCCACGCCAAATCCCTCAAGGAAATTGCCAACCTTACTGAAAAGCCCACTCCTGCCAGGTAACGCGCTTTCGGTTTTGAGGATTCCATAGCTAGTTGGATCACTTTGGAGACCGCTTCTGGTCCAGGTTCCTGCCCGCGCATGCCATCTGAAACTTGTTGGTATTTACGGTAAAGTGGCATGTATGGTGAAGAGGAATTCGATAGAATCTCATCCCCATATGTATGGACGGTCTGGTCAAAATTGGTCTTGATCGCCCCCGGTTCAATCAGGATAACCTGAATATTGAAAGGCATTAATTCCCATCTCAAGGCATCGCTTAGCGCTTCCAAGGCAAATTTGGATGCCGCATAAGAACCGTTTACCGGAGTGACAATTTTGCCTGCAATTGAACTGATGTTAATGATCCTTCCGGACATCTGTTTCCGCATAATTGGAACAACCGCCCGAGTCATGCGCGTTACGCCAAAGACATTAACATCAAACATCTGTTGAATTTGTTTATCTGATAACTCCTCTAGCGGCCCAATTTGAGCATACCCGGCATTGTTCACCAGTACATCGATCCTGCCGAAATACTGCATTACTGTATCAACCGCGGTCTGGATCGATGCCAGATCTGTTACATCCAGCGGGAGTTTCAATGCAATATCCAGGTCTTGCATTGCATTTACATTTCTGGCAGTGGCAACAACTGTATAGCCAGAGTGGGTCAATTTTATTGCGAGATCGCGACCGATTCCTGTCGAACAACCGGATATAAGTACAACTTGTGACATTTGTAATTCCTTTCTTCCACTGATCGCAACCGATCAGGCAATTACTATGAAGCGCGGGCTTGGTTAAGCTGGGTGACCCGGAAGTTATGCCGGATCACTTTGCTTCCCGTGGACGGACCGTCCCAATTGGAAAAGCCGGATCGCATACAGGATCATCCAGGCAATCGAGAGTAGCCCTCCTGGCATGGCAAATACAGTTGCCATGTCTTTTATCCCAGGTGCAAACGTGACCAGGACAATATAGAGCATGATAAAAGCGCTTCCAATAATTCCCAGATAAGAAGTTGTTTTATTAAAAACCCTCCCACTTAACATGGCCAATGACATGATCAACCCCGCAATATTAGGGATTAGAAAGCCAATAAACACCCCTAAGCTGCCATGTGCTCCCCGTGCAAGCGTTGCTTCCCCGGCTGAGGCAAACAATATTTTCTGAGACTCCGTGGTCGCGCCGGCGTATTTATTACTCAATTCAAGCATGGGCAAGGCAGAGTTGGTTGTGACAAAGATCGATGTCCCCACCAGAAAGATGATCAGGGCGAGCTGGGCATAGGCGCTGCCAGTCTTGCGGTGGGCGGCGTAAAGCGCAAAATAGGTGGGGATCAAGAGCAGTTGATTGATAATGTTTAGCAGGTCGAGACTATAAAGTCCAAGCAGTGGGAACTTTTGAAATTGTGCAAACCTGTCAACGGCTGTTTGTGGCAGGGCGGACAAATTGCCGCCAGTGATCGAACCGATAACCACATCAAGCACAATCCCGATCAAAGCCAGGAAGGTGAAGACACCCCCCACTATGCAGATGATGCGCCATTGGTTTTCATTATCTTCAATTTTCATCATTTGATCTTGTTTGAAATTGGACATGTTTATTCTCCTGTTTATCCGGTGATTTTTTCCGTACGACTCAATTGGAATAGTTTTAGCGCAACCAAAACCTCCCAAACCAGGCTTAACATTCCACCCACCATCGCCAGGATCATCGCTGTGCCTTGCAACGCCGGCACAAAAGATGTGCAGATTTCAAAGATCAGCATGCACGAAAAACCTAAAAAACCCACGTACGCATTGGCTTTGCTGAAAAGCCTGGCTTGAAACATCACAACAGAAATCAGCAGGCTCGCAACCTCCGAGAGGAAAAAGGCAATGAACGTGCCGGGTGTGTGGCTTTGACCTACCGCAAGCATCGCCTGCCCGGCGGCGGCCAATATCGATCTTTGCGCTTCGGTGGCTGCCAGAATATATTGGTTGCTGATATCGAGCATGGCGAAGGCTCGATTGGTGGCATAGAAGACCGCCACCCCGATAAAGGAAACAATCATTGCCAGCCCGGCGAGTGTTTGACTTGTTTTCCGGTGGGCGCCATAGAGTGCAAAAAAGATCGGGACGTCCAGTGCACAGAAAAGGATGTTCAAAAGGCCCAGGTTGCGAAGCCCCATGAACGGGTTGTTCTGAAAGAGCATAAGCCAGTCGTGAACAGTTTTATAGGGCGTGTTGCCCCCAGGCAGGAAGGTGATGCCAATCTCGACCAACCCTACCAAAACTGTGCCCAGAGCGGCCGCTCCGCCAACCATATAGAGAGGCTTCCAGGGGGTCTCTGGGGTTTGGGTTTCTATCCCTTTCAGGGGCATTGCTTTCACTTGCGCATTCATTTCATTCTCCTTGATGTTGAATTAAGGCCAGTATAGGTCGTTGAAAGACTAATGTCACTGCACCAAGGTGGTGTTTTTCACGGGTAGGGAAAACAAAAGGAGGTGTACCAAAGTACACCTCCTCACCCAATTGATCGAAATTCTGTGCTGTTCAGGCTTTCACAAGGCTAAGTAGCGAACGGGGCAAGAGCAGATCCAACCAACCGCGCCAGAGTCACCTTTAGCGGATTAACACGCTGATCCGTATAGAAAATTTTCTGAGGATCGAGCCAGCCGCGGCTTTCCCAGTAGTGATAATCGATCGAATCGGGATCCGTATTACGCCAGCCAATCTGCTGAATTTTAAAGACCATGAGCGAGAAAAATGATGCCGCCTTCTTTTGATGGATCGCCTGCAAAATCTCTTGCGCAATCCGCTCGATCTTTGCGCCATATAGAGCGTTGATTGCCTCTCGTTTCGATAGCGCGCCTGCCCTGAACCCGGCCTTGCCGATGATGTGAAAGCCCCAGTACATCAAGGCGTTCATGGTTC
>JAQTMA010000360.1 GCA_028714615.1 Anaerolineaceae bacterium
TGCCCACCAACGCGGAAGCGAATGAGGATGCCATCCACCAGCACCTGGGTGTAGACCATGCCGGGCTTGGGGCAGCCCAGGCTGCTATCGGGCCAGGTGACCGAGCTCGCGTCGACGATCTCGATTTGCTCCGGCTTGATCGAGAGCTGCCTGGCCAGGTCATCCCGCGCCTGCGTGACCATCTGTTCAACCGTTGCATCAAAAGGGGTGGGGATGGGGACCTGGTTTATGATGGGCGTCTCCTGGACGGGTGGGGTCCCCGGGGTGGGGGGCGTGGTGGGAAGAGGGACCGCGGTGAAGGCTGTGGCGGTGGCCGGATTGGGTGACACTCCCTGGGGAGCGGTTGATTGCGGTTGGCAGGCAGAGATGAGGGCGGCGAGCAGACTGCCAATTACGAGGATCGAAACGGTGTGCTTGATCATAGTCTTTCTCCTGTATTCAGGACGTAAATTGTCTATGAATGGTTCCGGGTATTCTGGAATATTCTTTTTTGTATCTCTATATTGACATTAAAATTGGATTAAACCCATGCATTTAATGGCTGTATTTCGCTTGACAAGCAGATAGACTATCTTTATACTAAATAAATGACAGACTAATATATCGGCCTGGCTGGTTTCTGCGTATATCATTTCTCTAATTTGTCGCACATCCAATTATCCCAAGAACACAGGTGAATTACTTGACATAAGTATTCGTTATGTCGGATTTGATGGAACATTACCCAGGAGGTGAATCGAGGTAAATTTGGAATGATTTTCCCTGTCGCCATGCAAATCAATGGGGTCGAATTGTCGGAGGGGATTCGATCGAAATCAACCAGAGTAGTCTGCTCAGTTAATACAAAACGAGGTCTGGGAGGGAAACCGATGAAACGCAAGTATTTGTTAACTCTATTGGCTCTACTAACGATGGTGGTAAGTCTGGCGCAGGTCTCGCCTGCAGTAGCGAATCCACCGGCGCCGGGGGATGGAGTCCCGATTGTTAACGAGACCGATACACCTATCAAGCTGAATACCGGAAAAAGCATCGACCAACCCAACATGTTGGAAGTAATGAAGCTTCGTGCTCGAGACCTTCTGCTCAAACAAGGTAATCTTGTCGCAGCACAGGAGCTGATGAATACCACCGACCGCGTTCTGGTGATCCTGGTCGAGTTCTCCGGTAGTGATAGCTTTACCTGGACACCCGGCGTTTCGACCTGGGATCCGATTGGCCAAGCAGTCCCCACTACAGATGGTACGGTCGTTCAAGGCAATTGCTCGGTTGTTCCTGGTATTCCAACCACAGAAAAAGTTTTCAATTACGGCCCAACCTTGCATAACACCATCCCGCAGCCCGTGTCTGCAGTGGATCGTTCCGGCGATACCATTTGGACGCCTGATTTTTCACCAAACTGGTTCAAAGATTTCATGTTTGGGAATGGCGTTGTCATGGATTACAGCCGGGTAGATGCATCCAAGGTGCACGAGGATTTCACCGGAAAATCGGTTACGAAATTCTACGAAGATATGTCGGGTGGCAAATACCACGTAACTGGCGATGTGATCGGGTGGCTTCAACTCAATCACTCAGCATGGTGGTATGGCGCCGATCCCTGCCCGGGCGCGCGCTCTGGCCCTGCGGGGGGGTTCCCACATAATGGAGCGATTCCCAATGCTGGCAGCGCCCGCTCCCTGGTGAAGGATGCAGTCGATGCGGTTGACGCAATCAAAGATACCATCCCGGGGTTTAGCTGGGCGAATTATGATCAGAATGCAGACGGGGTGATCGACCGGTTATGGATCGTGCATGCCGGTTACGGGGAAGAAGACAGCACCACATTGACCAACCGTACTGATTATGGCGAGGCGGCCATGTGGTCACATTCCTCTGCCCTGTCTCCTTCCTATCCGATTGGCACCTCCGGGATGAAAGCCGGAGCTTACATTATGATGCCTGAAAATGGCGGTATCGGCGTGTTCGCCCATGAGTACGGCCACAACCTGGGCGCCGACGATCTGTATTCCTACGCTGGCGGCGAAACCTCGGCTGGCTTTTGGACCACCATGGCGGATGATTGGACCGGTTACCCGATCGGCTTTCAACCCCCCGCGATGGATCCCATGCACCTTGACCGCTGGGGCTGGTTGGATCCAACCGTGATTAAAGATCCGAGTAAGGAATACATTGTCACGGTCGGACAGGCAAGCGAATTCCCGGGTGGCGATGGGGTATCCCGAGGAGTGAAGATCGAATTGCCCGATGGAAAAGCACCTCTCCCGGTTGGCCCTGCCCACGGAAACTATATGTGGTATGGCGGCGGGAAATCATTGATGAATTCGATGATGACTTTGAAGACGCCATTGGCGATCCCAACGGAAGGAGCTACGTTGAATTTCAATATCGCCCATGGTATTGAAACCGAATGGGACTTCTTGTGGGTTCAAGCTTCCAAAGATGGTGGAAACCATTGGTTGACGTTATCCAATCCTGCAATACAAAGCTGCATTCACGATCCAGGATGGGTCGGTGGACTGAATGGTTTTCCAACCGACCTGTGTGCAGCGAATATTTACGGATTTACGGATTACAACCCAAGCTTTCCAGGTTATGATCCGGCCAGTTTCACTCTGTCTGCGGCTGATTTTGGAGGGCAAAATGTACTGTTGCGCTTCTGGTACATGACTGATTGGGGAACTCAATATGAAGGTGCATATGTTGATGATGTAAAAGTTCTCCCATTGGTATCTGGCGTTAAACCTGCCGATTCTCCCACCCCATTGTTCTCTGACGATGCTGAAAGCGGCGATGCCAACTGGACTTATTCGGAAGAATGGATCCGTTCTGACGGCAGCAAGCCGTTCCCGCAGAATTACTACCTGCAGTACCGCAATACAGGTGCTGATGGTGGATATGACAGCGGTCTTGGCGATCCACGTTTCCGCTACGGCCCTGCCAATGAGGGGCTTCTGGTCTGGTACAACAATGGCTTCTACAACGATAACGAAATCATCAATTACCTGAACGACTACCCGGGTTTTGGTCCCAAGGGTATGATGCTGGTGGTGGATGCCCACCCGGAGCCCTACCGTGATCCATATTGGGTAAGCCAGGGGTATCCGAACGAAGCTGCGAATTTGGATTCTCGCGGCTCGATGCGCGATGCACCATACAGTCTGAACGCGACGTATAATTTCTGGGCAAATCCACCTTATACCTATGCACCTACATTCTTCGCTGGCCCAGCTCCAATCTCATTCTTTGATGACAGCCTGAGCTATTACCCTGGAGCTGAATTCCAACCTGGCGGGCCCGTAGGGCAGACGACAAAACGTTGGATGACCAAGATGTGGGACACCAGTGTGGTGATACCATCCACGGAGTTCTATGGGATCAAAGCTCCAGGCTATAACGGAACTGACCGTATGCGCTTTGGCTGTAGTCTGAACACTGCCCTGCAGGTGCTATGTTATTCATACGCCAGTGGCCTGGGATAT
>JAQTMA010000361.1 GCA_028714615.1 Anaerolineaceae bacterium
TCAGGGCCGGCTGCACTGAACATTTAGGAAAAGTATATGCCCTTATTCGAAATAATGTCTCTTCTGAAATAGTTGATAATCAGGTCTTTACCGAGATTTCTGAGCAACAGAAGAGGGAATATGAAGACACTAAAAAAAATATACGAATTTGGTGCGAGTAGTTTGGCAAATTCATATGACGAAGATGATACATTGGAGGTGGAAAGTGACGCTGAAGAGGAAATTATAACCTCCAACCAGTATTTATCCTGGTAACCCCGGCCCATTGTGCATGACTCCCGGGTCGGGTGGTTTGTAATCTTGGTGGCAGCCATCTTGGATGGGTTTCAAGTCCTGGTGGTGTATGCCGACGCCGCTTACTTCGATTGGCGCATGTTCAAAGTGATCCACGACTCCTGGGTGCTCACTCGGTAGTCAACGATAACGTCAGGCGTCCTGGAAAACGCAAATTGGCTACCTTATCCTTCCTGGAACAGTGGCGGCGGTTGGTCATTATTCCTCGCACCGCTATCGAACGCCATTTCGCCTGGATGAAACGTTACTTTGGCTTGAAGTACTTCCAGTGCTTTACCCTGATGCGTTTGACCCAGTTCGTATGCCTGACATAGATCGCTGCTCTGGCCGTTGCTCTAGCGGTTGAACGTTACCAACGCCCTGAATAGCGCCGTTGCCGTTCGATGGTCCTGGCTAACTTATGAAATTGTTAAGTTACCGAATGCTCTCTCTCGTTATTATTTCATTACTCCTTGCTGCCTGGCTTGTCCCTCCAGGGGTAATTGCGAATGTGATTAATATCGCGACGCCAACTGCTACGCCAACGGTTGCCCCAACGATTACATCCATAACCACTCAAACTATTGCGCCAACAAGCACACCTTCTATAATTCCGATGATATCGGCAACGAGCACAATAAGTCCGTAACAATATGCTAGAAAACTCATTATTTGGTAAGGAGAGACAAAGCATAAGTCTGATAGAATCGGTAATATCTTTTGCCAGTATGTCAAAATGTTGGAGGGCAAGATGAAAATAATTGAGCTAAATATTGAAGGGTTTCGGTCCCTAAAAAGTATCTCCTGGAAACCAGGAGATTTAAACCTGGTTATTGGCCCTAATGGTAGTGGAAAAAGCAACTTGCTCAAGGGGTTGGAGATGTTATCTGCATCTTCCCGAGGCAAACTGGCTGAACAAGTCATACGCGAAGGGGGGATGGAACCGCTTGTTTGGGATGGAACTGCTCAACAAATAGAATTCTCAATCCATTGTTCCCCCATTGATTCGAACCGGAGCATCGAGAGGGACAGCCTGGATTATGAGCTTAATTTATCGCGCCTCGGAGTATCGAGTGCGTATCGCATTGAGCACGAATTTTTCGGAAATGTCAATAAATTCAAAAAAGGCGTGAAACCCTCCCCCTTGATTATTCTGGAACGGACCCCCGCCAGCAATGTTGTTTTTGATGATCAACAACAAGGGTTAACTGCCCCTTCTGAAACCGTTCCGCCAGAAGAATCGCTCCTTTCTCTTTCCGCAGGCCCTTATACCGCGAATCGACTGATTCCCCCATTCCAGAATTGGCTAAGTAACTGGACGATTTACCATGATTTCCAGACCTTTCGTGAAGCGCCAGTTCGGCAGCCTGCTTTGGCACGCACCGAACGCCAAATTGCACAGGATGGAAGGAACCTTGTTCAGGTGCTACATACTCTTTACACGACAAACCGTGATTTCAAACGCGATCTCAATTTGGCAATGAATGCCGCTTTTGGAGACGATTTCGAGGAGCTATCTTTTCCACCGGATGTAGACCAGCGGGTGCAGTTAAAGTTATCCTGGAAATCACTGAAGAGATCACAAAGCACATCGGATCTCTCGGACGGAACACTGCGTTTCCTTTACCTGGTCGCCATCCTTGCAAATCCGAATCCTCCTCCTTTGGTGGCGATTGATGAACCTGAAACAGGATTGCATCCCTCAATGTTACCCATTATTGCTGAGTACGCTCGAAACGCATCAATCCGATCTCAAGTCATTATTACTACCCACTCCGCCGAGCTACTAGATGCTTTCAGTGAATATGAGCCGATTGTAACTACTGCGAAATGGACAGATGGAAAAACGAATTTTTCTGTTTTATCTGGCGAATCCCTTCAGTATTGGTTGAAAGAATACACCTTGGGCAAGCTTTACCGGAGCGGCGAACTGGAGGAGCTCTCGTGAAATATGTACTATTTGTAGAAGGCCACACCGAAAAGAAAGCTATTGCTCCTTTTCTCAAACGCTGGCTGGATCCACGGTTACCACAGCCAGTTGGCATCCAGCCTGTGCGTTTTGAGGGCTGGGCAGAGATGGAAAAAGATATGGAGCGGAAGGCCCAACTTTACCTTCAAGGTCCCAAGAGTGGAGAAATTATCGCGGTGGTTGCCCTCCTTGACTTGTACGGCCCCACATTTTATCCGGGACATTTACACACTGTAGAGGATCGGTATGGATGGGCAGTTCAAGATATTGCCAGGAAAGTGAACCAGGCTCGCTTTAGAATGTTCTTTGCCGTTCATGAGGTGGAGGCCTGGTTGTTTTCAAAACCAGAATTATTCCCAAAAGAAATCGCAAGCAAGTTCCCTGGAAAAGTCCAACAACCAGAAACGATCAATTTCGATACGCCTCCTGCAAAGCTGCTGGATGCTATCTACTATCAATCCTTGAAACGCCATTACAACAAGGTCGTTAATGGCAGTGATTTCTTTAAGTCTTTGGACCCAAATGATACCTATCAAAAATGCCCACATTTTGCAGCAATGATGGACGAGTTGTTGGCATTAGCTCGCCAGGTGGGTTTATGAGCGGAACAACGATAAATAAACTGATGCAGAATACCTTTCGCGCCTGGTTCCTGCAGAAAATCCAATCGGTGATAAACCACAAGGCCAACCATCAGGGTTTGGTAATGAAGTGAGATTGGATACTTTATGGTCTATGCCTTGCAGGCAGACCAGATCATTCAACTCAATTTACCGGAAGCCCTTTCCGCTTTTATCGATTTTAGCCGCAGGGCTTGGTCTGCCCACCCAACTGGACAGGTGGGGCTGCTCAAATCGGCCCACCAGGACTAATCCACATAGCCCATTGCCCAGTCAGCATGGCGGGCTACCGGTGCGGTCAAACGGTCGCGGAGATTTTTTGGGGGTGTTTTCTGAATCTGGATCAGACAAAGATGGGTGGTTTCATGCCACCGGGTATATCATATTTCCACCAATCTTGTCAGATTACACACTGGCCCGTTTTTGATATTGCTGCCGCTTTACTTCGCATTCGCTACTACCAGAAGCATAATTACCGGGCTTATTATTCTCACCGCAAGTCAACATTCGCTCGTTTGGCTGCGTTCGAGGTTAACCTTGCGCGCCAGGCGGAAACCCAACGAGCCAGACAAATAGTCGATGTTGAGTCCCTCTCG
>JAQTMA010000362.1 GCA_028714615.1 Anaerolineaceae bacterium
TGTGGGCAGCCAGAACCAGCTTACCCTTGGGGGTCAGCTCATAATACTTGCGGCGCTCTTCTTCCTTGTTCTTGCGGATCAGGGCTTCTCTTTCGAGGTTGGCGAGCACTCCATACAGCGTACCGGGCCCCATTTTGACGCTGCCCTGGCTCATGACTTCAACCTTTTGCATGATGGCATAGCCGTGGGAGGGCTCAGCCAGGGCCAGCATGACGTAACAGGTCGATTCGGAGAGAGGCAGATAGTGCCTGGTTTCAGAAGATGGGGTCACTTGACGCTCCATTAAGTCGTTCGTTGGTGTAACGGGAGTCGCTATATCGTGCATCGATATAGTAGCACGAGCGATTTCGCTTGTCAATACCCAAAGTAACGATGCAATGAGGCAATGAGGTAAAGAGGTGGTGATCCGCCGATATGCATGTAGGGGTGAACGGATCGAGTACGAAACCACGAGCCCAGACCCGCCCCCGGTGGAGGATAGAACAGCGCGGACCGGTTGACCACCCAGGGCGGGTCTGGTCGAGGAAGTGGGTCAAGACGTTTTTCTTCCGGAAGTCGAGGAGGAAGGTGAAGAAGAATGTGTTCCATCTGGTGGCCAGTCCCGATGTGCCGGATTTTCAAGAAGTTGCGGGAAGCGGAAAGGGCGTAACTACACACCTGCCCAGAACCGCAGGTGCTGGGCAGGACACAGTGGTCACGGAGAAGGACAAGAGAGGAAGTACTTTTGGACACGGACACTTGCACCGCACGCAAGTGCAGTTGTGACACGGATTGGACGGATAAGAACGGATTTTTAAGAACAAATTTAATGGCCTGTGGGGAAGGCAAAAAGGCGAACTCCCTCTCCCTATGCTTGTGAGGGACAGTGTGCCGTAGCGCAGCGGAGGTAGAGGGTTGGGGCTGCGTAGCGCCCTGTCAAGGGTGAGGGTTGTCCGAGTTTGAGCAACAACCCGGGCAGTACCAGCAGCCGAGGGGAGTGCTACTACCATTCGATAGCAACCTACCCCGATCAACCAGTTTGGGTGTAAGATATTAATCTCAAGCTCGGATCACACAATTGAAAACAGAGGGGACCCCCATGACATCGCTCGGCACTTTCCCGTTCGGACAACCCGTTCAAGCTGTCGTCCAGCAAGACCGTACCCCTAAGCGCGTCTTTATCCTCGGCGTATATGCCAGCGCTGTCCACGCGCGCTGGATCGGCCCTAACGGGCGCACGCTCGTCAATGCCCTGGCGGTCGCCAGCGAGCCGTATATCTTCTGGCGCGGCGACGGCGCGGAAGAGATCCTGAGCCGGATCCCGATCCCTGCGGAGCTGGGCAGGCTCGTTCCCCCGGACGCGAAATTCAACGGACCCTCCGGCTTGGCCCTGGACGAGCACTACCTGAAACCGCTAGGCCTGACGCGCGAGGATGCCTGGTTATGCGACCTGGTCCCAAACAGCTGCATGAACCCCGGGCAGAAGGCGGCGATTGATCGAGCTTATGGGAAGGAAATCGTCGCTCAGTACCACCTGCCGGTTGCAAGCCTCCCCGATTTGCACAAGCAGTTAAAAAAAGATACCCGCAGGGAAGCGATTCTGGGAGAGCTGCGCGAATCCCAGGCGGGACTCCTCATCCTCCTCGGCGACCAACCCATCCGCTGGTTCTTGCACTATTATTGCCCTGACTATAAAGTTCTCTCGGATTTTGGCTCACCATACGGGCAGCGCCACCCCATCCACCTGAACGGAATGGACTTCGATGTTTTGCCTTTAATCCATCCCCGGCAGGCAGGGCGATTGGGGGTATCCTCGGAGGATTGGTTCAGGGAGCATCAGAAATGGGAGAAAGAGCAAGCGCCCATTTTGGAAAAGGAACTTCGCTTGCAGCTCGCCTGATATTTATATTTTGGCTGGAAAGGGATATGTATTATGACGCCTCTCCCCTCCGAAATGACCGAAGCCATCCGGCTCTACCGCGAAGGCAGCACCGAACAGAGCCGCGCGCTGCTGCGCGACTACATTTGCAACGCCGACAACCAGTATGACGCCTTGCTCTGGTTGGCGAAGGTCACCCCCAACGACGCCGAGGCCATGACCGCCGCTGAGCTCGCCTACCACCTCGATCCCGAAAATGAGATTGCCCAGCGGGCGGTCGTTGCGGTTCGCAGCCGTACCGAGCAAAAGCCGGGTTGGGACCCGAAATTCGAAGTGATTAGCTTCACCGGGATGACGGTTGCCCAGGCGCGGTCGGTTAACTGGCCGTTCCGCGGGCATCAGCGTCCGATCGGCGTTCTGCTGGATGAAAAGTGCATCGGGATGAACGATTTGGGCTGGGCGGCGCAAAATTCTTATGATGAATATATCAAAACCGCTGCCAGAACCCTATTGTTAACCTATCTACTGGAAGAGAAGGCAGATACATCCAAGCAACCGGTGAAAGTCGTCCAAGGGGTGGATCATGCCGGTTTCATCGAGAGGTGGGCCAGTTTCCAGGGGGGCATCATCGTCGCTGGGATTTTCGGTCTGTCGTTGATTATTCTGGTGTCATTTTGTCTGAGCACGTTCTTTCATTTATATGCCGGCTGGATTACCAACCTGGTTTCTCTTGTAGCATTTTTGATTACCATTCTCCTCTATTTCCTTTCAGATCGTTTGGTTGAAACCATCAACCAGGCAAAGAAGGGCAGGGAGGGGGAAGGCAAGGTACTCGATCAACTCCGAGCGATCCTGCACAGCCCCTGGGCGATTTTCCACAACCTGAGCTGGCAAAACCGGAAATGGGGCGACGTGGACTTCGTCCTGGTTGGCCCCGGCGGCATGTGGGTCTTTGAGGTCAAAGCGTATAGCCGTATGGTTCGTGTCATGGGTGATCTCTGGCAGTACAAGTCCAGGTGGGGGTGGCGGAAACTCAGCAAGGATCCTGGCTTGCAAGCTCGCCGCAACGCCGTCAGGGTCAAGGAGTATCTGAATGCGAATGGGGTGAACGTCGGGTGGGTGCAGGCGGTGGTGATTTGGGCGGGTGAAGACAGCCAGATCGTCGCCCAAGATCCGACCGTTCCGGTGTGGAAGGTTGCGGAAATTCAAGATCGGGTGGAGGAATTCTGGCGGCAGCAGAAGCTATCGGGGGAGCAGATTGGTAAAGTTGATGAGATTCTTGTGAATTTAGTTCAGGTTAATGCGCAGAGAACAACTGTCTGAATATCAGAAGTACCTGTACTATCAGCATTTCCATCCACAGCTATCTGCCAAATGAAACCATTTGCACGCAGGTGAACAGAATACAGTTAATAAATGTAGAATAAGTGTATAATCACGTTAACAATCCATTCGAAATAATGAGTAGTGTAAATTTGTTTCTGTAAATTCTTGAACCTTAACAAGAAGCGGTAGGTCAGGTTATCCTTGAGGTTACCAGACCATAAAGGAGAAACGCATGACCTACCAAGATGATTTTACCTTTCCC
>JAQTMA010000363.1 GCA_028714615.1 Anaerolineaceae bacterium
CTGAAAGGCGATGCCCGGTAAGCTCCCGAGCACCTCCTGGTATAACGCAGCAGTCTCGTTGCGTGTGCAGGCAGCCGCTTCCAACATTTCCAGACTACCCAGGCCCATCAGGGCGTTCAATTCAGGCATGCGCGCATTCAATCCGGCAAACGCCGAATCATAATTGCCGTCATTTCCGTATTCACGGCCCATGCGGATATTCGCTGCCAGGTCATCATGATTGGTTGCAACAATGCCGCCTTCTCCCGTAATGAGCAGCTTGGTTGGGCTGAGGGAGTAGACCTGCGCATCCGCTTGCGCGCCAACCGGCTGACCCTGGTAGCGGGCGCCGAATCCATGCGCCGCGTCGAAAATCAGCATGAGGCCGTGCCGCCGGGCAACGTCCAGCAGAGCGTCGATCTCTGCCGGGTTGCCAAAATTATGCACCGCAACGATAGCGCTGGTACGCGGAGTGATCGCCGCCTCCGCTGATTTGGGATCGAGATTGGTGGTGCCGGCGTTGACATCTGCATAGACGGGGCGCAAACCCGCCCAAACCAGTGCGCTGACCGTCGCCATAAAGGTGAAGCTGGGAACCACAACCTCCCCGGTTAAGCCCAGCCCGCGGTAAGTGAGCATCAGTCCGGAAGTACATGAGGAAACGCCGATGGCGTGCTTGACCCCCAGATGCTGCTTGACGGCATCTTCGAACTGCACCAGGTAGTGCCCTTTGGTCACCATCCCGCTGGCGTAAATCTCCTCAATTCCACCCAATACACGCTGCATGGTTGGAAGAACAGGGCGGACGATGGGGACTTTTTGATCGAATGTAGGCCTACCCCCCAGTAGTGCCGGGATCGTGTGCATTGGAGCCTCCGGTGATGCCGATAAAGGATGAACAGGGGTAATCGATGATACCACCAGGATGGTCGGATTAACGGGTGATTATACCATGGAGGTCACCGGGGCAATCCGTCGATCGGGGAAGGCGATCGATCAACATGGAGTAGACGAAAGACGGGCAGAGATGGTTCCTTGACTAGAGAACAATCTCTCCCCGCTTCGCGTGCCACTAATCGTCGCGAACTCTCTGAAGCGGAGACGCGTCTGTGGCGCAGGCTACGCATGCATCAGGTAGATGGAGCAGCTAGAGGCGGTGTTGGCGGTCATCTGGGGGGGTGGGAAGGGGGTCGGGGTCGTCTGGATCGACGATATAATCCTCAAGAGAGTCCATATCCACGTCACGCCCAGAGATAGCCCGATCGCGGAGGGAGGCGCCAGCGCGATGCACCGATTCGGGATCCCCACTGATGAGGGGATGCCAATCCGGAAGATCGCGGCCCTCCGCCACCCGCCGGTACCCGCACGTTTCCGGCAGCCAGGGAATCTGGCGCACCAGGGCGGGGGTTAACAGCACGCAGGAATGCACGCGCTTGTGACGCTTCGGGTAGTTCTTACACCGGCAGGTTTGCAGGTCGAGTAATCGGCAGGCAACATGCGTAGTATAAATTTCCTCGGTCTCGTCGTCCTGGATCTTATGCAGGCAGCATTGTGCACAACCATCACACAAGCTTTCCCACTCTTCGGGGGTCAGCTCTTCGAGTGTTTTGGTGCTCCAGAATGGCTGCTGATTATGAGACACGCCCGGTCAATCTCCTCGCGGAGCGCGTTGCATGCGAGCCATAGTGACCAACATAAAACCAAATGCGGTCAATGCAGTGAGCGCGATCTTGGTGATATCAAACACAGGTTGGATTTCGACACCTTGCGGCCCGGCGATTATCACGGCAACCGGGCGCGCAAAGGTGCGACCGCCGCCGCCGCCGCCACCGCCGCTGCCAGATGCCTGATCGTCCGAGTCACTGGTCGGACCATTACCAGCCCCGATTCCAAATCCAATCCCGGCCAGCACTTCGGCAGCGGGGATGATGGTCTGTCCATTGCTCACAACCGGTTCGCCATACACCTTTTTGACATCGGCGACGGAGAGAAACTCGGAGACGGTCTGCTCATACACCCGGAAGACGTCTTCAACGTCCGGCTTAGGCTGAGGAGCTGATTCTGTTGCGTTTGAAATGTTATCTTTGTCCATCTTATGATCTCCTTGCTCGAATGAGCGTACTGAGAATGAAAGTAAATAGAAAGAAAGCACCCACAATCCACAATTGGGCAATGCGGGTCCCGTCTACGACGGGCATCATCCGGTCAGCTTCGCCGGCTGCCTGGACACGCACGGCGACCGGCCGGTTCCAGATGAGCCCAACTGCTTTACCCGGAAGGCTGATGCGTAAGGAGCGGGCTACCGGGGTCAGCGTTCGTCCTCCGGTCTGGATGGGATCTCCCTGGCGAGCCTCGTATCGGTACCAATCTGTCATAACACACTCCTCTCTAGGTTACTTGACCGGTTTGATCTCTTAAAAACTGGTAGATCGCCGACATATCTTCCCCCGCATGCCCATAGCGCTCGGCCAGCATATATACTTCTTTCGCAGCATTGGTAGCTGGTAAAGAAACGCCCTGCTCATAGGCGGAGCGGGTGACCAACTGCAGGTCCTTCTGCAGCCAGCGCAGCGGAAAATCTGCTTCGTAGTCGCTCGCTTCGATTTTCGCCCGTTTCGATGTAGCCGAGGGTGACACGACCGCCGACCCCTGGAGCGAGTCGAACAGCATCGAGCGATCCAGGCCAAGCGCCTCACCTAAAACGAGCGCTTCTGCGAACGCCAGCATAGACATCCCCAGCAGCAGGTTGAAGACCATCTTGAGCGAAGCGCCTGCCCCGTGCGCTCCGGCATGGATCACGCGACGCCCCATCGCGGAGAAAAAGGGTCGGCAGGCCTCCACATCCGCAGCATCACCCCCAACCAGGAAAAGAAGTTGAGCTTCCTGCGCCGGGATTTTCGTGCCGGCTACGGGAGCATCCAGGAAGCGTATCCCGGCATGATGGGCTACTTCAGCCATGCGCCGGGTAAATGAAGGATTAACGGTACTGCTATCCACCCAAAGCGAACCCGGTTTGAGTGCTCGCAGAAAGCCATTTGCGCCTAATGCAACGGATTCAACGACTTCCGGGGTGGACAGCATGGTGAAGAGCACTTCCACCTGCCTGGCTAGCGCAGTCGGACTATCTGCCCAGGCAGCGCCATTTTGTTCCAAAACCTGGGCGTGTGTGCGGGTCCGGTTATTCACGACCAGATCATATCCATGTTTTTGCAGGTTAGCAGCCATACGGCTACCCATGATACCAAGACCGATAAATCCAATTTTCATCGAACCCTCTTCAACCA
Source organism: Anaerolineaceae bacterium (assembly GCA_028714615.1). Next base: position 3,264 of record JAQTMA010000363.1, read on the forward strand.
AAGCACGACGACCGGTCACTCGATCGTATACTGGCTGATCTGCAGCGTGGAGCGCTCACCCGGAGCATCGCAACGCCCCCCGGCTGGCGCATCGCTGGGCAGGTCGAGTTGTATCCCAGGTTCGAGATGCAACCGCACCGAAACGCCACCCGGTGGAAACGCACCACACCAATTCG
>JAQTMA010000364.1 GCA_028714615.1 Anaerolineaceae bacterium
TACCGTGTCGCCGATGCCTGCCTGGGAATTATCCAAAGCAATAAAATCTTCGTCCGGAGCTTCACCCTCCAGACCCAGGGGTTGCACCACCATCACCCGCCTATTTTTATAATCCGGATGGCTGATGGTCGTGACGACCGTACCGACGACTTTTCCGAGGATCATCACACCTCTCAGGTGTATTGGTTACGGCTTGGATGGAGGATCAAGTCATACGATCCATCCGGGCGAACTTGGAGTTCATCGACCACGCCCACCAGCGCCAGGTCAATCGGGACAAACTTTACATCCGGTAGGGCCAGAGAAGCCTCCCGGGAGCGCACCATCACGCATAAGTCGCCTTCTCCGGCATGTACAACGTCCGCAGCTACTTGCAGCTCGCCGACCGCTTCCAGTTTCTTATTCAGCGGCTGGACGATCAGCAGCTTCAACCCCTCCGTGCCGGGGTATTTCATCGTGCAGACCGTACTACCTTTCACTCGGCCCAAGAGCATCGCGTCACTTCAATCCTGTGCGTAATAGTACCCTCTGGATAATTTGGTCCAGGAGGTGAGACTCAACCTGGTTGCCCATCTGAGCGATCACCGCAGCCTTAATGCGCGCTTCCAGACCTCCCTGTGCGGATGTCTTCGAAGGAGGGGATTGAATGGGTGGGGGGGTGAAGGGAATCTGAGTAGTCTCCCCGCGAGGTAGGGCGGCTGCAGCCAACTTAACCGATTGAGATTGCGACAAGTAGGGGCGGATGGGGGCTGCAGGGTTAGTGTCGCCCGCCGAATTAACCAGTTGCATCCCCAGGCTTCTCGCCTTTTCATAGGCGAGAGCTGTCAACTGGACGTTCTCATTTATTTCCAGGTAAGTTGTACCCTGCCGGAATCGGTCTTCGATATCTCTTTCGGTCAGTATTTCACGGTGCATAAAGGTTTCCTACCGGGCTTTTCGGAAAACGATCTCGCCGTCCACTTCCAGCGAGTCGATAACCGACATAATCACGGCATCCACCGGGGTATCCTTGGTAAAGGCTGTTTGCCGGGCGGAGGAGCCCGCGCAAGTCAGCACCAGGTCTCCGGCGCCTGCGTCAACGGTGTCTACAGCCACGTAGGGTTTCCCAACGGGATTCCCCCGTTCGTCCGTCTGGCGCACCACAAGCAACTTCATGCCCACCAGTTTCTCGTCTTTGATGGTGGATACGGTCGTCCCAATCACTTTGGCGATCAGCATCTGGCGCCTCCCGGTTTAATATGCCCTGGCAGGTACAACTAGAGTGGAGGTAGCTGTTTGGTCTTTCTTCTGGCTCGGACCCTGGACAATCTTGACGCTAGCGCTGGCTCCAATACGGGTAGCTCCTGCTCTGACCAGGGCGTTAGCATCCTCGAAGGTACGCACGCCGCCCGAGGCCTTGACGCCCATTTCGGGCCCGACCACTTTGCGCATCAAAGCTACGTCGTGAACGGTTGCCCCTCCAGTGGAAAAGCCGGTGGAGGTCTTGACGAAATCCGCCCCGGCTTCTTTGGCCAACAGGCAGGCAATCACTTTCTCTTCGTCGTCGAGCAAGGCGGTTTCGATAATGACCTTGACGAGCATACCCCGTTCGTGCCCGGTGGCTACCACACCGCGGATGTCGCGGGCAGCCATTTTCAAGTCACGCGCTTTCACGGCGCCGATATTGAGGACCATGTCCAGCTCGTTCGCGCCGAAATCTAAAGCGTTGCGAGCTTCAAATACCTTCACTTCTGGGGCATTCGCGCCCAGTGGAAAACCGATCACGGTGCATACTTTGACGGAGGAGCCTTTCAGCAGCCCGGCGCATAACCCGACCCACACGGGGTTGATACATACCGAAGCGAAGCCATATTGGCGCGCTTCCAGACACAACTGGGTGATTTGGTCGGGGGTCGCTTCTGGTTTGAGGAGTGTGTGATCAATCATCCCGGCCAACTTCAGATCCGCAGGCACACCACCAGGTCCCGAAGAAAGACGGTCCGCACCGGCGCTGATTACCTTCCCGACTTGATCAAAACAGGTGCGGATGCAGGTATTTTCACCGCAAACCAGCTTGCATTGAGCGCCGGCCGGATCGGAAGCACCCTGGGGCATCTCACCCATAGCGGTCAACACTTCCCGGGTGATGATCCCAACCAGCGTCTCGATCATTTTCACATCTGCCGCCATGCAAATCTCCTCATTTCATGTATTGCCTTTCAATTGCGACGATCTTTTCGACGCGCTTCGCATGCCGCCCACCAGCGTACTCGGTCGCCAGCCAGGCCTGCAAAATCTGCCTGGCCAGGTTGACGCCGATCAACCCGGCCCCAAGGGTGAGGACGTTGGCATCGTTATGCTCTCGACTGTTTACCGCCGTAGCATGGTCATATGCCATACCGGCGCGGATGCCGGGGACCTTATTAGCCGCCATGCAGCTCCCAATCCCAGCGCCATCGATGATCACACCCCGCCAGGCTTTACCGGCAGCGACCAGGCGCGCGACTTCCAAGGCGATGTCCGGATAATCCACCGGATCGTGGCTGTGAGTGCCCACGTCGATAGCTTCATACCCGAGGTCAGCAAGCTCTTTCTTGAGGATTTCTTTCAGGTCATAGCCGCCGTGGTCCGCACCAATCGCGACAGTCTTGAGTGATGGAGGGGAAACCGGTTGAACGGGAGTGGCTTGCGGCGCGAGGCTTTGCTCAACCACTCTCCGCACGATTTCGTTGATTTCCAGGTCGGTGATCGGGTTCATAGGTATCGGATTCTTCGAATGGAGGTGCTCTTCAAGAATTGAAAGCGCCTTGGATTCGTCGAAATCGAGATGGGTATAGTATAAACCCATCTCGCTCTACCCACACATTGATTCCAAAATTCAACCTCGACATTGCTTGACCTCCCCAGTATCGAGGTTTCATCAGTCGTTCATGCACTGAAGTGGATTGTTTTGCTTGGTTCTCGCACAGGGGCGCAGAGAAGGACAAGGGACTTGTTCCCACTTCTTCCCCTACGCTACGGAACGCTACGCAGTCCCTGTGTTTGTAAGGGATTGCGCACGGCCCGAAAAGAACCAGTCCCATACCATTGCGGAGGGGTGGGAGTATTCCGGGTTTGATCAACCACTCAGGTAATTTCCAGGTCGTGGCCCCTGCAATGGTAGAGACGGCCCGCTGAGGAGCCCCGCTGGGGCTGTCTGCCCTATGGCAGTAGAGACGCCCCGCTGGGGCGTCTCCTCGGGCGTCTGTTCTGCGACAGAATCAGGAAACCATCTCCTGATCAACCTTCGGCCTGCTCGGAAGGTGGGGATCCCTCAATCGTTCTCGCGCAGAGGCGCAGGGACGCAGAGAAAAAATGATTAAAATTCCTCTGCACCTCCGCGGTTCAGCGCGAGAATCATCTCTTCCTCTCCCAACAATCTCCCCCTCTCCCAA
>JAQTMA010000365.1 GCA_028714615.1 Anaerolineaceae bacterium
ATCGCCCACCTTTCCGGCGCTGGCACTCCTTCTTGTCCGGATGGCCTCAAATCCCGCCTGCCCGATCAAATCCAAATACTCTTGTTCCGGTAGCGCCCCAGAGACACACCCCGCCCATGCTCCCGCATCATGCCGCTTCGCCAGTGGGAAAGCACCCGAACTGACCATATCGCTCAGCTCCAAGCGCCCACCAGCTTTCAGCACCCGGAAAGCCTCTGCGAACACCTGTCCTTTATCCTCGCACAGGTTCACCACACAGTTGGAGATGACCACATCCGCTGTAGCGTCCTCCACCGGGAGCGCTTCGGCCTGACCATAGCGGAACTGTACATTGCGGATGCCGGCTTTGCGCGCCGCTGCCCGCGCCCGTTTGAGCATCTCTCGCGTCATGTCAACTCCAATAATCAACCCAGTTGCACCCACCCGGCCGGCCGCCAGGAAGCTGTCGATACCCCCACCGCTGCCGATATCCACCACCACTTCACCGGGCCGCAGGTTCGCCATGGCAATCGGGTTTCCACAGCCCAAAGAGATCTGTTCCACCTCTTCAGGAACGCTCCCGCGCTCCTCATCACTGTAAGCGGGCGAGAAAACCACCTCCGCGGTGGACGCGCTCGCACCGCTCGAACAGCACGGGATTTCGGTTCCACTGCTGCAGCAAGCCGACGAACCGCTCGCCTCTACAGGTGTGCACCCGCAGCTCGCCATGGCGGCATAGGCGTAAGCAGATTGCACTGCATCCCGCATCGCAATGCGGCGGGTTCCTATGGCCACAAAGATGCTGATTGCTACGCTCTGCCCCGGTTTGGCTTGCGACCCGGCGCAGCAGGACTGCCCGGTGCAATCTACCAGTAAATTCACCAGACCGGCGTCCTTCAACCAGGTCCGTACCTGTTCTCGCTCAAATCCTTGCCACACGTCTGACATTTCCGTCTTCATCCAGGCGTGATTGTGCGCATCCATATCGGTGATTACCAACCGCCCGCCTGGCTTGACGATGCGCGCCATCTCCCGGATAGCTCCAAGCGGATCGATGCAGTGATGCAGGTACATGTTGGCGAAAGCGATGTCCACACTCTCATCCGGCAACGGCAAGCTCAATGCTTCCCCCTGGTGGTATTCAATATTGTCAAACTGAGCCAGGTTTTTCCGGGCTACTTCCAGCATCGCCGCGGATGTATCGACGACGTGCACTTGCTGGACCCGCGTCGCTAAACCGGCTGCCATAAATCCTGTACCCGCACCCACGTCCGCGACGATCATTTCGGGTCGCAGGTAAGCCTTGGCGATGGCGGATTCCCGCACATCTTCGGTGAAGTAACTGGTTCGCAGGTTGTCCCATTGGTCGGCAATTTGATTGAAGTACTCTTCGGAGGAACGGGTTGTCATGGATGCACCTTTCTTTGGTTTACTATATCGTATTTTTGCGATATTGGTAGGAAAAAATTTTAACAGCAAGATTTCTGGCTCATCTTCCGCCCGGCGGTTTCGACAGGGTTGCAGCAATCCGGTAAAAACTCAGCCAACTGATCCTTGAGCCAAAGTATGCCTTCGGAATTCAGGCAGTAACAGGTCGCCGGACCCTCAACCTCTCCCTGAATCAGTCCTGCCTCGCGCAGCACCTTCAGATGCTGGCTGACCGTCGACTGCGCCAGGGTGGTAAGCTCCACAATCTCCCCGGTGATACACACTTGCTTTTCCGCCAGAATGCGGACGATCCGGAAGCGGACAGGGTTGCCCAACGCCTTGAGCATCTTCGTCAGTCGCTGCTCGCTGGTTGTGAGTGGGTATAGCATAGATTCGGTTTCGTTCATGGTTATTCCTATATCGTTATTTTACGATAAAGGTTATTTTCTGTCAAGGAAAAGGTAACAAATCTATATCATCCGGGCCATCAACAATTCATCACAAAAAACTTCCCTGCGTAAATTTCCTTTGTTCGAGCTGCAAGTCTCGAAAGTGCACGTCATCCACTTCACCCGCCAAACGAATTTCAACTGGTCCGTGAGGTGAGGAGATCATTGTATCTTAATCATAATCAAACAATTTTAGTAAAAGGCTCTGAGAGGCTGCCAACTTGCCAAGAGCTAACCTTGACAAGGTTTGAAACCTTGTCAAGGTTCGTCATTAGGAGCGAGAGAGAACCTTTGAAAGAAATCCCACATTACTCGCGTCGCATTCACATCCTGGGTGGTATGCCCGCCAATGAATCTCGGTATCTTTCCACCACCAGGCCAGGTATGTCCACCGCCTTGAATTGTATAGAAAACGACCTCAGTTCCTTGATTGCCGTTCACATATCGAAGGCCGCTGACTTCCCCTTTCACCGCGAAATGGAGCGGTGTTTCATCGCATCCATTGCGCAACGCCAACGCTTTGATCCAGTCAGGAACCACCGGGAAAGGATAGTTAAAAAGGAATGACCGGCCACCCCAATAAGGGACGACCCGGTCGTGAGTGCCGTGAAACGCAATCATCGACACCGGTCTAGAAAAGCTACACGCACTTAAAGGATAAAGATACGCACCAGAAACCCCTCCGATGGCCGCGATCCGTTCGGATAGCTTGCATGCCAGCATGAAAGACATACCGCCGCCATTGGAATGCCCGTTGGCGTAGATACGCGCCGGATCGACATTATATTCTTGCTCCAGCCGGTCGATCAGGTCAGACAGAAATCGGACATCATCCGGCAGCCTGGTTTTTCCTGACCGGTCCATCGTTGCCCAATGCAATAGAATTCCGGTGCCCTCAGGGTACGCCACGAGAAAACCATTCTCGTCCGCCAATTGATTCCAGCGGCTGGTCCACATCTGGTGAGCCGGCCAATCTGCGTATCCGTGGAGGCAGACGACCAGAGGAGTAGGCTGCGTGGGTACGTAGGATAGGGGAACGTACAACAAGTACTTCCGCTGTCTACCCCCAGACACGATTCCGCCATGTACGAGGTTGTTCCCAGCTATAATCGTCGACATACCGCCCCGAACCATCGAAATGAATTCAGGCGCAGACCATAACCAGCTATTGGAGCTTTTCAGTTTTGGATCTGCAGCTTTTATAGGATTGCCTCTGCAAGCGCCGGAAGGAATGACTTCATCTTGCGATGATCTTAATGATAGATCAGATTATACCGAACCAGTTGCCATTCCGCATTGTCGGGCCGGCGCCGAGGCAGAATAATCGATAAAAGACCTGCGGAGCTGCCCCAGCGGGCATCCTTCGCAGGTCACATTGATTTGGAGATCGAGCTGTACACCGCTTACTTGACAATGATCGTCAGCGGCAGACTGCAAAGGGCGCCCTGATCACCGACCAGAACGAACGTGGTGGAGAAGACTCCGGTTTTGGCAGGGGCGAGCATGTCTACCAGCAGCTTAACCGTTTCACCTGGTTTGACCGATT
>JAQTMA010000366.1 GCA_028714615.1 Anaerolineaceae bacterium
TTAACGAGGACCAACGCCAGGAGATCGAGAAGATGGGCCGTTGGGCGATTGATTTCGCGCGCTTCAGCCTGGATTTATTCAACACGTTGGTTCTGGGAAATGAGCTGTATCGTGACCTGATCCTGGGGGATGTCTATTATCACCGGACATACTCGATCGGCCTGGTTGACGAACTCAACCGGGTGAATTTCTATGACGGCCGAGTGAGTGTGGTAGATCCGGAGGGAACACGACTCGGAGAATATGCACCCGCCGATTATGCCGATTGGATCGCCGAGCACGTCGAACCGTGGACCTACCTCAAGTTCCCTTATCTCAAGAAGGTGGGTTGGAAGGGCTTCGTCGACGGGAAGGATTCGGGTGTCTACATGGCTACGCCCCTCTCACGCCTCAATGCGGCTGATGGGATGGCAACGCCATTGGCTCAGGCAGAATACGAGAAATTCTATGCGGCTATTGGGGTCAAACCGGTACATCACCGCCTGGCCATCCATTGGGCCCGCTTGATCGAATTACTCTACGCCGCGGAGCGTTGGGTTGAACTGGCTACGGATACAGAGATCACATCCGAGAATTTCCGTACACTACCAACAGCCATTCCCACCGAAGGGGTGGGTATCGTTGAAGCGCCTCGCGGGACGCTCACCCACCACTATACCACCGATGAACGTGGGATTGTAACGCAAGCCAACTTAATTGTTGGGACGACCAATAATTATGCGCCGATCGCAATGTCCGTTGATCGAGCAGCTAAGGCATTTTTGCAACCGGGTATGCCGGTGACCGAAGGATTGCTCAACCGGATCGAGATGGCCTTCCGGGCATATGATCCCTGCTTCGGTTGCGCCACGCATACCCTTCCGGGCAGTATGCCGGTCGAAGTGACGGTGCGGGACCATCTGGGCAAGCTACAAAGTGCAATGCATAGAGAGTAGGATGACAAAATCGACGATCGTCATCGGGTTGGGGAATCCGAGCCTGGGTGATGATGGGGTGGGGTGGCGGGTCGTTGAAACACTCCAAAAGATACTCGGCAACACCCGGCTAAATGTTGATTTTGACTGCCTGGCGGTAGGCGGCTTACAATTGATGGAAAGGCTAGAGGGATACGAGCGCGCAATCCTGGTTGACGCAGTAGAGGTGGATAGTGAGATTGGGCAAGTGCATCGGTATGCCCTGGATGACCTTCCTGGCGGTCATACGGGCGATCTGCATTCAACTACCCTACAGCAAGCCCTGGCAACCGGGCGGGGCTTGGGATTGCTCCTGCCTGCTGAGATCGTCATAGTGGGGATCGCGATCCGGCCAAATTTGGATTTTTCTGAAAGCCTGTCTGCGCCGGTGAAGGGCAGCCTGATGCTGGCGCTCAAGGCAGTGATGAGTTTACTCTGAAATCCAATCGGGAGGGCCGACCGGCGCTCCTGGTTGGATCAATGAGGCTTTGTCAGCAGATTCTGGCTTACAATTCGTGATGATGGTCATCGCTGTGAATGTGGCCATGAGCCAGTTCATCTTCGGTAGCGGTACGTAATTGCGTTACCGTGACATGGAAATTGAGTTCTTTTCCTGCTAAAGGATGATTGAAATCCAGGGTAATTTCCGAATCACCGACATCGGCGATGACGGTGTCAAGCTCGTGACCTTCCGTGTCGCGGACACGCAGTTGCACACCTGTCGATAATTCGATTTCAGGAGGAAATTGGGCGCGGGGAACGATTGCGCGCGCTTCTGGATCGTACTCTCCGTAGGCGTCTTGAGGGGCAACGAGAACATCTCTGCTTTCAGAAAGGCGCATCCCGTCGATGGCAGATTCCAACCCGGGGATGATATCGCCATTCCCCTGAATAAAGACAATGGGACCAGTCTCATCAGAGGAGTCCACGACACTGCCCTCCACCATGAGGGTATAAGCCAGGCTCACAACGATGTCATTGGTAACAAATTCAGGTTCCACTTGGGTAGTCAATTCACGCTCCATTGCCTTCAGGCAAGAAATTGACCGGCATCCGCCGGTTTTATTGAGATTATCGGGAGCGATTATATCATGATGGTCAACTTGGTTAGCCTTTATGGTGCAACTATTCTGATTTATGTACATCTAAATTATTAATTGGGGAAATAGGTAAATAATATCCGGAAAAAATTGTTGTGCACGAATCGAGAATACTACCAACCATTACTTCACAGATAGAAAGGAAAGATTATGGCTTTTCCATTTGAACTTCCACCACTTGGGTACGCGTTTGATGCCCTTGAACCGGCCATCGACGCTCGCACGATGGAGATCCACCACGATAAACACCATTCTGCATATGTAAATAATCTGAATAAGGCTTTGGAGAGTGTACCTGATCTCCAAAAGAAGGACCTTGAAACCCTTTTGAAAGAAATTAATTCTGTTCCGGAGGCGATCCGTACTGCTGTTCGGAACAACGCGGGTGGTCACTCGAACCACAGCCTGTTCTGGCGCTGGCTTGCCCCCAAAGGGAGTAAGCAACCTGACCAAGGCATTGGGCAGGCGATCAATTCCACTTTCGGATCATTCGATGCATTCAAAGAAAAGTTCACGCAGGCGGCCACCACCCGGTTTGGTTCAGGCTGGGCGTGGTTGGTCTCGACCAATGGGAAGCTTGAAGTCTATTCAACGGCTAATCAAGATAGCCCATTGATGGAAGGCAAATTCCCAGTTTTGGGATTGGACGTTTGGGAACATGCCTACTACTTGAAATACCAAAACCGCCGCCCTGAATACATCCAAGCATTCTGGGGTATCGTCAACTGGGATGAAGTGGCCAAAAGTTACCAGAAAAGTAAAATCTAAGGGAATTCCCATCGGACAATATTATTCAAACCAGCTCCCAGGAGTGATTATCCTGGAGCTGGTTTTTGATAGGCTTTTGCGATTTCTGCCCATACAAATGGATAGACCGATTGTATGAGCGACCCCTCTGGTAAATGGATACAATATACCAATTTTAATTGGCTGACACAAAGACAGCTAACAAATTGTTGTTTGCGGGAGAGATTACAAGGAACGATAAAATTGCTGGATATCGAATTGTGGAGAGACGCCTAATTCTTCCTGTAATGCATTTTCCAGAGTCTGGTACATACGGCGAGCGGTACTAAGATCGCCTAATGCAACTGCTGCTTTCATCCCCATCATAACAGCTTGTTCCTGCCAGGGCTCAATTTTCAATAATCTACGGCAAAGGGTCAGGCAGTCGTGGAAATCCCCATTAGAATAGCAGCAGCGAGCTGTTTCAAGCAGGGTTTGCTGGAATAAAGTCAGGTAGTGCTGGCGAAGCGGTACAGTCCAGGTAGAAAAAGGGAGTTCAGGTAAGAAATCTCCAGTGTATAGCTCCAGGGCGTGGAACCAATCTTTTTTCCCGCAAGCATC
>JAQTMA010000367.1 GCA_028714615.1 Anaerolineaceae bacterium
GGATTGCAAGCAAGAATCCGCATACCAGCACCAGGTACGCGACATTGGGGTTTAGTAAGATTTCCATAAGACCTCTTTGGGTAGCCTTTCGGCACAAGTGGATCTCCTTCATTATACAACCATCTCCTTAGAGAAGTAGCAACCTTGATAGGGTTTATCCTCTTCATTGCACCCACCCTCGGTATCCCCGTTCCCTGTGAAATGTCAGTTCGTTCACCCGGTACCGCTTGGGTGGTGGAGTTTACCCATTCGCTCTCGCGCAGGGCCGCAGTGGCGCCGAGAAGACTCCCTCTTCCTCCGCTCCGCTACGGAACGCTACGCAGTCCCTGTGCTTGTAAGCGACGGCGTGCTGTAGCGGAGCGGCGGTAGAGGGTTGGGGCTGCGCAGCGCCCCGTAGCATAGCGAAGGGGTGAGGGTCGTCCGATGGCGAGTCATCATCTCGGGTAATTTCCAGGTTAGCTGAAGGTTGCTGGAGTTCTTGTAGCCCAGGCATCTTTGCCTGGGGTCTTGGTTGTTCCGTCCAAGGACCCAGGCAAGGATGCCTGGGCTACAAGAAAGACCCAGGCAAGGATGCCTGGGCTACAAGAAAGACCCAGGCAAGGATGCCTGGGCTACAAGAAAGACCCAGGCAAGGATGCCTGGGGTCTTGGTTGTTCCGTCCAAGGACCCAGGCAAGGATGCCTGGGCTACAAGAAAGTTCTGAGCGTTCATTCCTCCGTTTTTGTAGTTACGACTTCAGCCGTTCACGGTAACAAGAAAAGTCGCGTTGTCTCATAAGGAATCCTCATTGGGGAATCTATTGGGAGTACTGGACTCTACTAATACCCAGGGAACGACTGAAGTCGTCACCACCAGTACGGACGATTAAACGTCCCCAATCATGGTATGATAATTCCGTGATGGAGGCAGGAGCTTGAATCTCTTTTCTCTGGCGCTCGGAATCGGTGCGACGGTGGGCCTGGCCAGCATACTCTGGCGCGCCGGGGATATGATACGTGCTCCCCACCTGGTGGATGCCGGGTTGCTCACCTTGTTCGGCGCACTGTTGGGCAGCCGGGTGGGCTTCGTCATCGCCAATTGGCTATATTTCCAATTCCATTGGAACGAAATCCCACAGATCTGGCTGGGCGGTTTGAGCGCGGCAGGTGCGTTGGTTGGCGGAATGATCAGTCTGCCGCTATCAGCCCAGATTGCTTGCCTGCCGTTGCGAGGTTGGCTGGATCGCATGTCACCCATGCTGCCGCCATTAGCGGTCGGCGCCTGGCTGGCAGCCTGGGCGGCCGGGAGCGCCTACGGTCCCCTGGCGGAATCCGCGTGGTGGGCATTGCCTGCCCGGGATGAATGGGGTAGTATCGAGCTGCGCTGGCCCATCCAGTTCGCCGGCGCGCTCATCACCCTGGGCTTGTTTTCCCTGATCGATATCAACCACAAACGGTTGAGACGTTCCGGGCAAACCGGCAGCCTGAGCCTGCTTGCCCTGCTGCTCCCCTATGCTGCCGCGTCCTTCCTGCGGGCTGACCCAGCCATCCCCTGGCTTGGACTGCGTCCCGAAATCTGGACCGGTCTTTTCATCTCTCTCATCTGCCTCGGTATCTGCCTGGTTTTCTTCTGGCCAACCTCCTGGCGCACTCCGCGCACCCAACGGGAAGTCCATAAAATCGTCCCTGAGAAAGCCCCTTCCTCTTTTGATTGAGAGGATTTCTTTCCTGATGCCCAATTGCCATCTCGACCCATTGCCCTCCCTATGAAACTCAACCTCGCCCTCGCTCAAATGAATACCCATCTCGGCAACCTGCAGGCTAACCTGGAGAAACACCTGGCCCTGGCGCGGGAAGCCCGCGGTCAGGGGGTCGACCTGCTGGTGTTCCCGGAACTCTCGCTCACCGGCTATGCCCTGCAAGACCTGGCGCCTTCAGTCTCTAGTCGCGCTGAACCCCAGGATCCGGTCTTCAAACCACTGCTGGAGGCCAGCCGGGATCTTGACCTGGTCGTGGGTTTTGTCGATGAGGACAGCCGGCACCGCTTTTTTATCGCCGAAGCTTACTTATCCAGGGGTCAGGTGGTGCACGTGCATCACAAGGTCTATCTGCCCACCTACGGGTTGTTCGATGAGGGGCGCTTTTTTGCCTGGGGCGACGCGGTGCGCGCCTTCGATACTCGTTTCGGGCGGGCTGGGATGCTGATCTGTGAAGATTTCTGGCACGCCTCACCACCATACCTGCTCTGGCTGGACGGTGCTGACTTGCTGCTATTCTCCTCTGCGTCACCCGGACGGGGGTTGAGCCACAAGCCCGAGTTGGAGTCCGCCCACTGGGTGGAGCACATCAACCAGGCCTACGCCAGCCTGTTCACCAACTTTGTGGCGCATGCCAACCGGGTTGGCTTCGAGGATGGCTTGAACTTCTGGGGAGGAGCGACGCTGTTCGACCCAAACGGTGAACTGGTGGTGCGTGGACCCTATCACCAGGAAGCCCTGGTCCTGGCGGAGATTGACCTCAACCAACTGCACCGCACACGATCCCGCCTGCCGTTGCTGCGGGATGAGCGCACCGGGTTGACCGTCCGTGAGATGGAACGCATCCTGGGACAGGGCGGCGTATCCACTATGGGAGGGGCACGATGAAAATGGATGTGGACCTGAGCATCAATACCGACTTAGCCCGCAGTATCCTGACCGGCTTTCTGCGGACGGAAATCACCCGCACAGGCTTTGACCATGCCGTGGTCGGCCTCTCCGGCGGTCTCGACTCCGCCCTCTCATGTTTTCTGGCTGCTGAGGCGCTGGGTCCCCAGAACGTCCTGGCGGTGCGGATGCCGTACAAATCCTCCTCGCCCGACTCGCTCGAGGATGCCCAGCGCGTGATCGACCAAACCGGGGTGCAATCGCTGACGGTCGAAATCACCTCGATGGTCGAGCCACTCTTCGAGCGTTTTCCCGATATTACCGACCGGCGTAAGGGGAACATCATGGCGCGCGAGCGTATGGTCATACTATACGATCAATCCGAAGCTTTCCGCGGGTTGGTGGTCGGCACTGGCAATAAGACCGAGATCCTCCTCGGCTACACCACCCTGTACGGCGATTCAGCCTCAGCTCTGAATCCGCTGGGTGACCTGTATAAGACACAGGTGCGCCAGCTCGCCCGTGCTATGTTGATACCGGAGAAGATCCTCCAAAAAGCGCCCTCTGCTGATTTGTGGCTCGGGCAGACGGACGAAGGAGAGCTGGGGTATACCTACGCTGAAGTGGATAAGCTGCTCTATTTGCTGGTTGATCAGCGCTACAGCCCGGCGGATTGCATCGGAACAGGTTTCCCGGAGGCGTTCGTCCAGGCCGTGGTCGAGCGGGTGCGGCGCAACCAGTTCAAACGGGTCGTGCCGCCCATCGCCAAGCTCAG
>JAQTMA010000368.1 GCA_028714615.1 Anaerolineaceae bacterium
GTTTTTACCCGCCGGATGAAAGCCATGCATTCAATTGTAGCCTATCCCCTAACTCCGGCTAGTGTCCTGAAATTTCAAGTTTTGTGCTCAATTTTACTGAAAAACGGGGTGGATGATAAACTCAGGTTCTACTTTACGGGGGGACTGGTGGGGATGTCTGGGCTTTTCATGCTGGTGCTGCCCAGAGCCAAGACCGCACCGAGCGAATAATGCCCTGATTTTCGGTGCTTCGATGCATGGGGAGATCGAGATGCAACCCTGCTTTTACCCATACTACGATAAATTCTGGCCAGTAGATACCCAGCAGAATTATCCATGCAGATATGGAGATAAGCCTGGGGGTGGTAATATGTCTCCATTATGAGCTAGGGAGGGACACATGGATACTCTGCTCAGTCTGTTTAGCCCGATAGCCAACCTTCTAGCGATCCTGGCCTTCACGGTGGGGCTGTGGATGGCCGGCCGGCTGCTGCCCCGGGTGCTCGCCTGGATCCGAGTCAGAGAACTGCGTGACCAGCTCTCCCAAATGCCAGCCCGGGTGCTGCTGTGGATCGCCTTGGGGGCGCTCTTGTCCTCCCCCCTGATCGATGGAGTCAGCTGGTTGGCCAACCTGGTCAACGTCCTGCTGGCGCCGTCTACCGGCGGGGAGTTTTCAACTGCCCTGGGAAGCGTTTCCATCCGGGTATATGCCAGCTTTCCTCTTTTCTTGGCATTTGGGGTGTATTGGGTCACCCTTTGGTTGGGGCAAGAATTCCTGGGGCTGCCGGGACGCTTCACCCGGACCGAACGAACCTTCCTCATCCTGACGGTGGCCAGCCTGGTCTACCGCGGGATCCACGGCATCTTCCCGCAGGTGTTCACCTTCCAACTGCCCACCGCGATCGTACAGCAAAATTGTGGGGTAGCGGGGTTTCTGGTGGAGACCGCCATTGGCTTTGCGCTCCTGGCGGCGATCATGGTCGGGCTGAACCGGGCCTTGCCCAGCCATCCGCTCAGCGGGAAGTAGGGAAGACCACTCCAGGCATCAGGTTGGGCGATCCGGCCACAGAGATGGGATGTTTATCTTTGTTGCGTACAAATTGGAAAGGGTATATAACCTTGATAAGACTTCCAATGTGTTTGGTTCCTCCTTCATAACCAAGGTTCCCTCAAATCCCAAAATCCATATAGACTATCTAATCCATTCGTATTTGCAATTCCTCCTCCAAAATGGCTCTCCATACTGCTTTTAGCAAGCGTGAGCAAGAAGTAATTGCACTCCTGGTCCAGGGCAAGAGCAACAAGCAAATTGGCCTGGAGCTCGGTATTTCCCAACGCACTGTCGAATATCACATCACCAATATTCTTGCGAAGCTGACTGTCTCCTCCCGCACTGAAGCGGTTATTAAGCTCTCCGAAGGGTACTTGCGGGAAACCGTAGGCGATTCCGAAGACACTTTGCGGAAATCCGCAGTTGGTGAAAGCAGCGTATCCACCGACAATGAGGGCAAACCTATCATTAAACGGAGGATACCCATGAAGAAGTACCTTTCAATCTTCGGTGCGTTTGCCCTGATCGCTCTCGTCTATATGGCATTTCGTTCGATCCAGAGTCCTTTGGTTGTAGCTCCTAAGGACACGCCGCAACGTCCGACCCAGAATCAGATCAGCCTCCCCACGGCCTCACCCACCAGTACCATCCCGGTCAACCCTTCTCTCACCCCCGCTCCAGCCAGTACTGCCACCGCAGAAGTCGGCCAGGCTCCCCATCCAACCTGGATGCCAACGGTCATATCCCCAATATTTCCAGGTGACAACGACATCTATCTGCCTCCCCTGCCATTGCAATTTGGAGCCTGGCCAGCCACTGGAGGGTGCCCCAATCCCCAAGGGTTGGAGGACTTTGCCGGATTTTTACCTGAATCAGCGGCGGAGGAGCTTCAATTTATCGCGGTTGGGACCGATGAGGCTCTCCGGCAGTGGACTGACCCGGCGTACTGGACCGTCCTGATCAATCCCTTCAAGGGAAAGCCAATCACTCAGGACTGGATCAAGACCATTACCCGGGTGAGCAAATCCCCATATGCGCAACTGGTAACGGCTCAATGTGGGGAAGACACGATGAACCTGAGTTGGTGGGTGCAGGTCTGCCCCGGGTCATGCAAGACCTTTGGTTCATCTGAGGCCTTGATGACCAATACCTTCTGGATCAACCGCAAGCAATGGCTCATCTGGGCAATCCAATAATTCATGAACCTTCATGTTCAACTAAGGTCGTCCCTTCGCGCGCTCATCCTGCTGGCTGTGCTCCTCAGTGCCTGCCAGGCAGCACCGCCTCAGCCCACGCCCGGCTGGCAGAACCCCTGTCACTCGGCTACGGCGAGCAGATCACGCTGACCGCCCAATTGGGGCGTGGCGTTCAAGTCGCCTTCTCGGATGTGACCGAAGATACCCGTTGTCCGAGCGGGGAATTCGCAACGTGATTGCTCATGAATACTTTGGGGTCAGCGTCGTAATTATCTGGCAAACGATCCAGTCCGACCTGGATCCCATCATCTCTCCGTTGCAGGAAGAAATCACCGACTATAATGGGTGTTGTTCAATCCAAGGTAGTGCATATGGCTCGCTTCACCAATGATGAGAACTATTCATATGCCGAAAACCCCGCTCCTGCTTGTCTTCCTATTGATGCTCGTATCGGCCGTGGTCACCGCCTGTGCTCCAGCCCCGCAGGCTACCTCCTCCATCCCCTTCCTTGGTATCACCCCACAGGCAGTCTCTACCGCTCCCTTCCTTGGCATCTCCCGCCACCCGGCCCCCGCTACTTGGACGATCCCGGCTCCCTCAGCCCCACCCAAATACAATCCCAACAGGAATGACCTCTGGCAGGTCGACCTGCGTTCCACCGATCTCACCCGCTTGGACCTGTCTCACTCGCTCTCCGATCTGCTGTTTGCCAATTTCGATACTCAAACCAAATGGCCAGTCTCCGAGAAAATGCCGGCCGACTTCGAATGGCAGCGGATTTTGGATCTGGGGAATAATCCGGGGCTGGGTATCCGCTCCTTGCACGATATGGGCATCGATGGCCGCAATGTGGGGATTGCCATCATCGACCTTCCCATGATTGTGGATCATGTGGAATATGGCGATCAGGTACGCCTCTATGAGGAGATAAACATCCCTTCAACTGCAGAAAGTGAAATGCATGGACCTGCCGTGGCCTCCATCGCTGTGGGGAAGACCATCGGGGTAGCCCCCAAGGCCGATCTTTACATTATCGCTGCTTATCCGGGGGACGGGTTTGCAGAAGGCCAGGATAAATTTACCTACAATTTCCAGTATTATGCCCAGGCCATTCGACGCGTCTTGGAA
>JAQTMA010000369.1 GCA_028714615.1 Anaerolineaceae bacterium
AAGAAACTCGATTCGGGTAATGCCTGCACAACAACTTTACCGGGTTTACCAACTACAAGATGTTCGCCCGCTCGCAAAAGATAATCGTCATAATCGCCAGGGATCGTCACCCATACCAAACCACTCGTTGTAGAGATATCCAACTTCCCCTGCCACCGGTCAATCCGGTATATCTCGTGCGATTTTAATTGGATTTTTCGGTCGTCCCGATAATCCCGGTTTTGTATTTGAATTTGAGATGCTGATTTCATGTATGTAGCCACTTTATATCCTCCTAACCATAAATCCGGTTACTGATAACATCCACGCTTTACATTTTACGTGTTTGCGATTAAGATAACAGATACAAAAATGATATACTATACCCATAACAGTTCCGTATACACCTCACTGTTATGTACGATTGTTATCAATGTGTGCTGTTGTGAAAGGGGATAGAATGTCTATGGTATTTGAAACCGGGGGCAATCGTATTACAAGGTATGAGCAGCTTGCCGGGCAATTGACCCGTCAGATCGAGTTGGGGGCTTATCGCCCAGGACATCGTATCCCATCCGTGCGGCAGGCTAGCAAGGAGCAGGGATTGAGTGTTTCGACGGTTCTTCAAGCGTACCAGTTATTAGAGGATCAGGGATGGATTGAGGCTCGACCTCAATCTGGCTATTATGTGAGTTGGCGGATGAAAGCGGCAGCACCGGAACCTGAGTGTTCTGCCCCGCCACTGCACCCCAGTCAGGTAAGCATCGATGACCTGGCACTGCGCATGGTACACGATGCGACCATTCCTGGCGTGGTTCAATTAGGGGCAGCGTTTTCTGACCCAGATTTACTTCCTAATAAGAAGCTTAACAAGTTGTTAGCTGCTGTATTAAAGAAGGGGGATGACCGGTTAAATCTTTGTGGAATCCCTGAGGGTATCGAGGAATTGCGCATAGCTGTAGTTAAACGCGCCGGACGGGCTGGTGCTCAGCTCAATCCGGATGAAATCCTGATCACCAACGGAGCAATGGAGGCTGTGAATCTGGCCTTACGCGCCGTAACCCAACCGGGGGACCTGGTAGCTGTGGAGTCACCGACGTATTTTGGTATGTTCCAGGCATTAGAGGCGCTTCATTTGCAGGTGCTGGAAATTCCAACCCATCACCAAACTGGCATCAACCTGGAAGCACTCCGGTTTGCATTAGAAAACCACCCGGTGCGCGCCTTGTTGCTGGTGCCAAACTTCAGCAACCCACTCGGTTCACTCATGCCTGAAGCAAACAAACGTCAGCTCGCCAGCTTGTTGGTAGAGTTCGATCTCCCTCTCATCGAAGACGATATCTATGGTGAGCTACATTTCGAATATACCAGACCGCAGGTCATCAAAGCATTTGATACTCAAGGACGAGTATTGTTATGTTCTTCATTCTCGAAAGATATTTCACCCAGTCTCCGGGTAGGGTGGATAGCTCCCGGGCGCTATTATGAACAGATCCGCAAAATGAAGATGGCGTTAAATCTGGGCACCGCCATACTACCGCAGATGGCAGTCGCCGCCTTCCTATCGAGTGGGGGTTATGACCACCATTTACGGACTCTGCGCCGTGAATATGCTCAACGTGTCGCTCAAATGTCCCAATTCATCCTGAACCATTTTCCGGAAGGGACTCACGTCACCTGCCCCCGCGGTGGTTTTGTTCTATGGGTACAACTCCCGGAAGGCGTCGATTCCTTAGCGTTATATCGTCCGGCGCTCGATGCAGGCATCAGCATCGCACCAGGATATATGTTCTCAACGACTCAGAAATACCGGGGTTATGTTCGTCTTAATGCTGCCTTTTGGTCATACAATACCCTGGGAGCAGTCGAAAGACTGGCTCAGTTAGTTAAGGAAGCTGCGAGAAATTTGTGACAGTCACTCTTCCTCGATGGCTTGCAAATAACCCTTATCCAGTTCGTCGTCGCTTAAATGTGCATAGCGCTGAGTGACCGCAACCGTGCTGTGGCGAGCTAATTCCTGGGCTAGCTTCAAATTCCCGGATCCCAACAATACTTTTGTCACAAAGTAATGACGAAATGAATGGGGAGTGATCGTCCCGACTTCTTTTTTTCCCAGGGCTTCCTCGACCCGCCGTGCCACGATGTTCCGGCCGGTTGTAGGTGTGATCGCCAACACTTTCTTCCCTGCGCCAACATCGTGGCGGGCGAAGAGGGGAAGAGAGGCCAATTGTTTACTGGTCCTCCCGTCTGCACTCTGACGCACGTTTAAGTAAGCCTTTAGCGCTGCCAATGACCTCTTTGAGAAGCGAACAACGGCCTGTTTGTTCCCCTTTCCGATTACCACGGCGCGGCCTTCCCGCCAGTCGACACTCCCCCGCTGCAAATTGCAGGCTTCGTGTACGCGTAAGCCCGTATCGGCCAATGTAAGTAAAAATGCCCGATCGCGCAGGTTGATGAGACGATCCCTCTCGTTTTCGGTGGGAAGTTCTGTGATTTTTTTCACAAATATGAGCACGGTTTCGATATTTTCGCGAGGGAACTGCGGGAGACGGACTCCCGGCCGTCGCGCACGTTGCCGGATCAGCAGGCGAACCCTGGGTAGATTGACCGGCGCCAGGTTCTCGGCGGCCAGGTATTCATAGAAACCGGTCGTGGCTGCGAGATACAGACGCTCCGTTGTTGGCGCAAAATTCTTTAGCCAGGTAGCCAACCATGCGATGGCATCTTCTGGTAAATCTGTACACGGCGTTTCAGCCGGGGGCAGGTGACGAGTCTCAAGCACTGCACAAAACTGATTGAGCGCTGTACGGTACGTGCGATGTGTGGCAGCGCTGCGGGATAATTTCACGCTATCCAGGTAGCCGTCCAGGGCAAACGAGAGGGGAGTGGAAGATTTGTCTGGTTTCATCGGAATCTCGATTGTGGTTTCGATAAGTTATATTATCGCAAGCTATTATATTATATCTCCCCTTTCCCTATTTGCAATTGGTTGATAACGAACGGTTCGATAGGTTGTCAATATCTTTATACCGATAGACCCTGGAAGATTCTCCGAGGTACCTACATTCAATGTCGTCGTAGCACAATCAGCGTGATCTCTGGCCGGCAATTAAATCGGAGGCGCCAAGGAATTGCCCCAACTCCCCGGTTGGTATAGAGCATCATCTCCCCCACTCGGTATTCTCCTTCCGGATAACGTCTCCCATATTGTGGTAATAATGGCGCTCCCAGACCAGGAATGCGAACCTGACCTCCGTGAGAGTGACCGGAGAGTTGTAGAAAATACCGGGTTGTTTTTGCATAACGATCTGCGAAATCCGGTTCATGCGCCAGGAGTATTGCGGGGATATCTC
>JAQTMA010000370.1 GCA_028714615.1 Anaerolineaceae bacterium
TAGAACTTCACTTCGAGTTCGCTGTCCATTTTGTTTCAGTACCTTTCTACGGAGCGCCCTTTCATGGAGAGGTGAGCACCGTTATGACCGATTTTGCCGAGTCTGTCCGGCGAACGCCAACTGCACAAAAGCCAGCCAGAAGGCTGTGACCACCAGCGCAAACGCCCAGTTTTGCAGCCCCCCTAGCGATGAACCGAACGATATGCGGTCAGCCCAATAGGTGAGGGGATAAATCGGGGCGACCCAGCGAGCCAGCGGTGGTCCCCACCAGCGGCGGGTCATCAGGCCAAAGGCAGGAGGCAGGCCGGCCAGGCCCCATAAGGCGCCGCTCGCAGCAATATAGAGCGGCCCCGGGTGAGCGCCGAACTCCAAGAGCAAGCCCCAGTGAGCCAGGGCTTGTTCGAAGCGAAGCCAGCCCAGCCCGGATAAGCCGATGAAGATCAGGACCAGCAGGCGGATCCGAAGAGGGAGCGTTTGTGCAGGGCGTTCCGTCACAGGTACCTGGTCATCCCGTTCATCACTCATCATGTTGTAGAGAGATTGCGGTGGTCGCATGCTAACCAGATCTCATTATATCGAATGTGTAAGGAAACTCAAACTACTTGTAGATGATCAATGGCGCGACAAAGCATTAGCCTGGCTCACAGGGCAGAAAGTAACCAATCAGGGGCGAGTCCGTACATATAATGTCGCGCCTCATACAGCAGATGGGCTACAATTTCGCTCAGAACCTGAAATTTTTGTCTATCGAGCCCTTAAAGCAACCGGTGTTTCCTTTGCTCCCCTGCCAATCTTTGTTCGCGGTGGGCAAAGATACCAGCGAATTGAGCCGGGTTTTGTTATTTTCAGAGATGGGATTGTACTTATTTTGGAAGTAGATGGGGATACATATCATCGCGAGACCCCATCAGAAGCCTACAACCGGACAGCCTTGTTGGAAAACGAAGGTACACGGATAATTCGCAAATCCGCAACCGAGTGTGATACCCAGGATAAAGCCACGACAATGGTTGAATCGGTTCTAAAAACCATGACTAAGTTGAAGGTTGCCTCCCGGTAATCACAATAGTGATACACCTCTAGTGGCTTGCCCCAACCATAATCGGCAATTATGGTTTAGTTGTAAAATTGAATTACACTCCATTCGATTTGTAAAAAGCATTCCCAGATAGGAAGGGGAAAATGCCTGCATATCCGTCAATGTCTACGATGGTTCAAGAAGCTCTACGTGAGAAAATGGTCCTCGCAAGAATGGCCATTGAATATGATAAAAAGGATCATGGGTGGGGGTATGATGGCTGTCTGGGTTTTGCTGCGCTTCTATTACTAATGTCTGTCGTTGATTCCATTGGATCTTATACTAATCATGGGACTACAGCCAAGGAACATTTAGAGGTTTTGAAAGACACAAAATATTTTGATTTAGGTCTTGGCCTGAAGGATTGCAAAACAATTTACTATTCTTACCGGAACTTGCAAGATCATAATTCGAAAATGGCTCCGGGATGTGAGTTGCATATTGATTCGCAAAGTCATCTTGCTTTCGACAAAGCAAATGGAACGCCGAAACTTTACCTTATTCCTCTGTATAATGCGATCGTAAAAGCGCTTAACACTTTCATCCCTGATGCTGATAAACTAATTCAATCGTAATGATAATTCCTACATCTGGCGATTCTCAATTTTATCAGGGAGGAGAAATGCCTAATATTGATAATCCTCAAGCCTTTCCATCGGAAAAGGGAAGTAGTCTTCCAGATAAAATAAAAAGTGTGGGATGTTTGATGGTGCTAATAAGTGTAGTAGTCCTCATAATTTTGTTTCTTTCCCAATCCTTATTTAGCAGCATTGATACAGTTTTAAACATTGTCTTTTATTTTGTTTTACCTTTATTTGTGGTAGGCCTTTTGATATCTCTTCTTATACCCGGCAGAAATTCAAGTACGAACAACAATTCTGGCAAAGAGAGCTTGTTTATGTCTTCCAAAGCAGATCCTTCAAAATCGGAGGTCATAATGTCTGATGATCCTATTCGCTGTCCGAAATGCGGCTCAACTCAAATCCATGCGTCTGATAACAAAAACTTTAGCCTCGGCAAAGCTGCTGGGGGAGCGGTTCTATTGGGCCCAATTGGTCTAGCTGGAGGCTTTCTGGGCAACAAGAGTGTGACAATCACTTGCCTTCGCTGTGGCCACAAATGGACACCGGGCAAATCCCTCAGCTAATACAAACATGTAATCTATCCAATCTCGATTGATCGCGAATATAACTGTTGATTATGATCGGTTTCTGAATTCATCCTGGATCCTATCTGCGTCCCAACCTCGCTCGCGTGCCCTCGCTAATAGGTCAGTTTTCAATTTCTCTAACCGCTGCTCGAATTCATCAATAATGAGGGTAGTAGAGGATCGCTCTCGAAGCAATTCCTCTCGTAACTTTAGCTCTTCAGAGTATTCCACCAGAAGCTGATATCATGAATGAGGTTATCTGCTTTTTCCGAGAACACTCTTTTCCAATAGATAACAATATCTAGAAAAGGTTCAGCCCCAATTCCGCCTGCTGGGATAGTAACCACCTATCGCTACCTGGGTGTCGGAAAGAGGTAAGGGGTAGCAAATTCCGAACCAGCGAGGCAACGCCCATCGCCCCCGCCTGGGATAAAAACCGGTTCTCACAAGCGGAGAACCGGTCCTGACCGGGGAAAAAGCAACCGTGGACGGATCGCCGGTGACCGGGGGGAAAACTGACATGCTGTCGGAGCAGGGGCACGAAACCGGGATAAAAACAGACTCAAGGAGCGGAGCAGCGATAGGGGGGATAAAAACCGACTCGCTCGCGCATCTATAACAAGGGGAACCCTTCCTTGACACCCGAGTAATCTCGGATATACTGACATCTGCCGTCCGGCAAGGGCGGAAAACCCATTCACCCCTTTCCGAAGAAACTCCTATGAGCGATCCAATCAACCAAGAAGTATTCGACCACCTGGTGCTCCTGGCCGCGCTCGAGCTGGGTCCGGAAGAATCCGAATACCTGCGCCAACAACTGAACCACCAGTTGAAGGCCATTCGCGAGCTCGAATCCATTCCGCTGGACACCGATACCCCGCTGGCGGCGCACGGCGTGCCGTACACCCCTCAAATCAGCCCGTCCCTGCGCGGCGATACCTGGCAGCCCAGCACGGAGGCGCCCGATATCATGCGCCAGGCGCCGAAAGAAGACGGCGGCTACATCGTCGTCCCCGAAATCCCGCATACCGACCTGGAATAATTATGGAACTCAGCGACCTTTCTGCAGTCGAATTGGGCAAGCTCATCC
>JAQTMA010000371.1 GCA_028714615.1 Anaerolineaceae bacterium
CGGATAGATGGAGCGAGCTCGACCCGCCCCTGGGTGGCGGCGCGCAGCGCCTGAGCGAAGGTATCAAAGCAAGCCGTTTCGAGGGTCTGCGAGAACCCATCCTTTTGGATAGGGGATAATAGAGAATAGCAATGATTGGGTTGGATATTTTCCCAACCGGAGCTGGCGGTAATGACGAGGAGAGCCAGCAGAAGACCTGGCAACATCAAGAAAGTGCATTTCTTGTAGCGCATAAGTACCCCTCCCAGTCATAATTCTTTCTCTTTTATCATACTCCGAAGCGGGTTAAATCTGTGTAAAGATTTAATCAAAATAAGAGGTTCCGAAAAAATGATAACTTTACGAAGATTTAACACCCTGCGTGCTAAGATGAGCTTATAGAGAATTAGTAGAACTATTCCAATCCCGCTAAAAAAAGTCGCGGATGTAGCAAATGTGGGGTCAAATATAGGATGAATTGGTGTTGAATAGAATAGCGTACTCCCAACCCAAGCGGCCCTAGATATCCTAGATTCGCTCCGCTCCAATGAAAACCGGATGAGGACTACCAACAAAAAACCAAGCGAGAAAGGAAGGAACTCTTATGAGCTAGAGAAAATATTTATCAATATCGATTTTGGTAGTGTTTCTACTGGGCAGCTCAATTGTTTGGACAAAAACAAATGGGTGGCCATTTTCAATTAGTAGTCTATCTTCCCCAAAATCATATAATGCAGCCCAACTAAAAACAAGTATTCCTTTTGTTTCTATTACGGATTGGCAACAATTTAAAGATGCAGATTTCCAAATAACCATGGATTATCCTGTCGGATGGAAAGTGGAACCAACAATTCAACAGAAGCCACCATTTTCCGACCCAGAGGCGATTATCAAACGGTTGTCATTTCTTGGCCCAGAAGGTGGAATTGATTTAGATATTTGGTTATCTAATGGCCAGAGTTTACAAGATTGGCTTGCCTGGTATATTAAGTCACGAGATGCACTTCCCATCACACAACCAAATGCTGTTATAAACGCTATGCCTGCAGTGGTATTCATACAAAATGGCGGTGTTGATATGTTGACAGCCTTTTTTAGCGACACACAATATACATATAGATTATGGTATTCTGTGAATAGAAACGGGCGTGGGTTACAAGCTTTTTGATAGATACCCTCCCCAGCCTTAACGAATTTGATCTTTTGTCAGTTGGGTGTGCATAATTCATCAACGGGGACGAGCGACAGGAGAATAAGGATATGATATTTAACATCCTACATGCGCAATCCTCGAAGGTTTTGGCGTGTTTGATCACCATTCTCATGGTTCTAAACAAATGTTCATCGCCGACAATCCCAACCCAGTTGTCTACCGAGACTCACACCCCAAAGCAAACGATTGAAAGTAAACCTACAAATACACAATCATCTGCAACCCCTTCACCATCGCCGATAGCGACCAAAGTCCTAAAAACTCCTCCCCAATCTGTGGGTTGGGTATGGTATCAAGACCAGCTTACGGGATACCAAATTTCTTATCCTCAAACCTGGAGTTACCAGAAAGATTGGGAAAGTTCAGAATCCTCGGTAATAACAGGACGGAGTACTGAAAACATCCAAGAACGGACCCGGTTCTTTGGCCCTGATACCGGACCGGAAGTAATCATTGATATGTGGGATATCGCCTCGGTTTCCAATTTCGATTTACTTTCCTGGATTCGGGCAAATCCTGAAGGAGTTCTCCTTAGCAACCAAACCCAGTCAATTTTTTATAATGCGACAATATTAGGGATTGAATCGGTATTTCATTCTCGTCCCCCTTCCGGGCAATCAGGCCAAATGGCGATGATTTTATTTAAAGCGTCAAATTACATCTTTCGAATCCTCTTTAATAGCTCTGCTATCCCACCCAGAGAACCGGAAGCGCGTATCTATATCGCTATGCTGAAGAGTTTTTATCTTCCGACCCAATCGGAAGACTCTTTTTCTCTTCCAGCCCGTTGGGAACAAGAGATAGACTTAACTGCTGACCAATCATCCGGTTTAAATCCCACGAATACTCCCCCTTCCACCCTGCGGCTTGATAGACTCACCTTGACTGGAACGGTTGAAGAATGGACAAAGGAGTTCCTGAATGAAGGTACTTTTTTGATGCGGGCCGAAAATGGGGACAAATATTCTGTAATTGTTAAACCTATCAATGTGGTTTTCAATGGAATTCCTATTGATGAACAATTCAACACTCAACTTAATCCGCCCGCGGTCGGCGATAACTTACTTGTTAGGGGGTATTCATTAACCCCTGGGGAATTAATAGCTGAATTTATTTCCGTTGAACATGCAGGTAAATGGACTATATGGTTACGGAGAACCCTCTTTGAAGCGGCTGATATTAATTTGCATGGAGTTTTATCGCGATCCTATAGCGATTATAGTGATATCAGCGTATGGGTAGAAGGCACGCTTCAAGATGTCCTATCCCATCTGGTCGATAAAAAAGGCAATCAATTTAAAATTGACGGGAAACTAAATGAAAAAAAGAATAGCCTAGCATCTGGCCATATTATTCGAAGTAGCGGATTTCGGGTCGTTCTTGATAGTCTCTATGTTCAAAATGGTGATTGCTTAATAATTGAGGGTACACTTCATTGCAAAAACTGGCAGTTGGTTTATCCAGCAAACAATATCTTGACCATTTCAGGGACAGTATTATCCGCTGATATAAAAGCAAAAACACTTGTTTTAGATGAACCAATAGAAGGTTTTATCGCAGTAATATGGTCGTCCCGAACACTGATTCTCGATTCTAAGGGAACGACTATAGAACCGGATGCATTGACATCAGGCGTAACTTTTACGGCAAAAGGAGAATTGGGGGAAGCAGGAGCTCTACTGGCAGATGAGATAACCGTAACTTCTCCGGGTTAATGAACTGAATAATTTCACTTGGTCTAGGTAGTTGGTCATATGTCTTTAGAGACCTGAAAGCGGGCCTCAGAACCGGGATCATTTTGGCAAGACATAACTTTCTCCGCAATGACCCAGACCGCCTCGATGTGATCCTCGATCCTCCAATCGATTAGCGCACACCTGATCTTTGATATCGCCCCATAAGCGTTCAATGGCATTGAGCTCGGAGCAATAAGGGGGCAGCCAAACCACCCCCACGGGCTCTTCAAATAGGCTGAGTATGGCTAAGGCCGCTGCACTTTTGTGGTAGGCCGCATTGTCCAGCACCAAAATGATCCGCGAGGCTGGGTACTGGCGGACCAACAAGGTTTCCAAGGACCCCACAATCGCGAG
>JAQTMA010000372.1 GCA_028714615.1 Anaerolineaceae bacterium
AACGACTGCCGAAGATTTGCGAGCTTTAGGTTTCTAAGCGCTCTCCGCCTTGACAAGGTTCAGGACCTTGTCAAGGCTAGTTCTACATTTTTTACTTGTATCGCCAGACGCCCCAGTACGACGTCTCCACGAAGAGCCAGACGCCGGAGCACGACGTCTCTACGAAGAGCCAGACGCCCCAGCGGGGTGTCTCACCGAAGAGAGGATTGCACATGGCAAAGTTGATCCTTGAAGGCAGCGTCGAAGGCGTTTATATCGTCCCTCCAGCAGAACCCACCCTGGCATCGTCCCCCGTCCCCGAAATTCAAGTGACCCTGGAAGGCTTCACCGGCGACCGTCACGCAGGCTTCACCCTGCAGTCGGACAGCCGCACCCCCTTTTACCCGCGCGGCACCCAGATTCGCAACAGCCGGCAGGTTTCGCTCGTCTCAGCCGAAGAGCTGGAAGAGGTAGCCCGCAGCCTGGGCGTCGCTCTCGTGCAGGCGGAATGGCTGGGTGCGAACCTGCTCTTGCGCGGCATTCCGCAGCTCACGCAACTGCCGCCCGGGACGCGCATCTTCTTTCCTGGCGATACCGTTCTTTGGGTCACCGGAGAAAACCATCCCTGCCTCGGGCCGGGCAAGCTCATCCAGGCGCAGTACCCCTCCGAAGCAAACCTGGCCTCCCGTTTTGTAAGGGATGCCATGGGCAAACGGGGTCTGGTCGCCTGCGTGGAACGCGCCGGGTCGATCCATATGGGAGACCAGGCAAAAGTCGAGCTCTCCAATGGAAAGTAAACAGCAATTACAAATGCCGATTTCGATACTCAACCAAATAATACCAATATGCAGCGAAGACATTCATGACAATAAACGCCAGCATCCAGCTATTCTTGACGTTGGCTGGTAAGTAGTCATTATTCGTTAAGTCCCGAAACATCCAAAACCAGAACCCGATTAGTGGAAAACCGATCATCATTGGAATGAGCTGGGCCATCGCACGCTCCTTATATCTTCTTGATCCAACCAGCGATATCCTGGATCACTTCATCGCTGACGTGCCCTTCGACCAGGTATTCCTGAGGAGTCGAGGGACCTTCCCCCGAAATAAAAAGGTGAAATAGCTTGGGGTACAGTTTGAGGGTCGCGTTGCTCTTTTCACCCAGAGCTTTTTGCCAAACCGGAAAATCACCTGTGGAGGTGACCTGATAATCACGCCCGCCCTGCAAGACAAAGATGCGCATTGCCAGCGATTTTGCCACTTCGGCAGGCTGGTACCCGCGCAGGGAGAGCCAGTAGGCCGGATGAAGGTCCAATGGCAGGTCTTTCGCCGAGACCTGGTCGGATAAATTGAGGTCCTTCACCCGGGCCACTCTTGCTTTCAATTCCTCCAGTTCTGCTCTTTGTCCGTCTGTTATTGCGCCAGAGAGACGGTACAGATAGGTATACTGGTCGAGAATCGTATCTTCGAAAGGGCGCGCCATCCCACCCATGAGGATTAACCCGGCAATCGATGGGTCCTGCTGGCCGATACGGGGGGCTAGCGTGGCTCCCAGGCTGTGACCCAGGATGAAAACTCGTCCGGGGTCGATCCTGGGTATCTGGCGCAGGAGCTGGACTGCCAGCAAGGCATCGTCGACTGTTTCCTCATCGACGGTTACCTTGGATATCAATTCAGGGGTATAGAGCGCCTTATGGGCAAAAGTGCGCTTGTCGTAGCGCAACACAGCCACACCTTGCGAGGCCAGTCCCCACGCCAGGTCCCGGAAGGGTTTATTGGGACCGATGGTCTCGTCTCGATCCGAAGGCCCCGATCCATGAACCAGGATGATTGCCGGGAGCTTTTGGCTAGAGCCATCCGGTAAGCTTAAGGTACCCGGTAGGGCCCATTCTCCGCTGCCGATCGTCACCCCGGTTTCACGGAAGGCGTCAGCATTGACGTATGCGGGTGGATGGTAAGGCGACTCGGGTAAGGGAAGCGGCTGGGCGGTCAGACCGCTCATTTTGCCGCTTTGGTTAAAAACCATTCGGAAGGCGATAGGAGCTTTTTCGAACTGGCAAGAAACCGTGACCGTTTGGCTTTCCTGGTTTTCAGTCGCCTGGCAGGCCAATAGTTTTTGAAAAGGGCCGACCTGGCCAGTGATTTGCAGCCAGGTTTCCTTCAGCCTGGCTTCCGAAAACGCCTGGACCATATTGCTGTCGAAAAGGGAGCCGGCGCCGGCAAAATCACCCTTAACTATCTGCTGGATAAAATCTTGTGCTTCTTGTTTTAGGGCATCCATTGTTTTCATACTTGCCTTCATATTCTTTTTCTATTCATTCGTAAGATCGGCCGACGGTACTGCCGGCATTCCGGTTTGAGAAGCGGTGGGTGGAGTGGCGCCAACGAGGTCGGGGAGCGACATCAATCCAAAGATGGAGCGTTGGCGTTCTGGCGATGGCTCATTTTTCAGATAGGGCAGCAGAGCAGCGTTGAGAGCTTTCGCTGCCTCCTGCGTTTCTGCATCGCTCAAATACAGGGGGAACGACTGGAATAGGACGTGGTCCCGGGCAAAATCGACGTTGCCTTGTTGGATGTAGCGCACGTAGTACCCCAGCATCAGTCCAAGATATTGGGTGAACAGGCGGATGTGATCCGCGGGCTGGGCATTCTTTAGGTCTTCCAGGGTCAATAACGCGCCCTGGTTTGGAAGAGCATAGGTTTTTTCGAGCGTATTGTGCACGCGCCGCTCTCGGACCACGACAAGGATACCTGCGGCTGTGAGTGTGTTGATGTTCCGGTAGAGGGTTGCCTGGGGGATATCCGGCAGCTCACTGGCCAACTGCTGCGCGGTTACCTGGCGAACCCCGATCGCCAGGACAATGCGCAGGCGGAGGGGGTGAAAAAGCAGGTTTTCTTTGATTTTATTCATGGGTTGCCCTGGCTGAGTGGTTTTGTCTGGCATTATCGTTTATGATAATCAAATATAATTATATTATCATTATTGATAATGTCAAGAGAGAAACATGCCAGTGACCCCGTTCTTCCCGTTCATGAAATGTCTTCTAATAATAGAAGCGGGCGTTGCTTCCCCCAGGACCCATTACAACCAGAATCCGCTCCCAGTGCAGCGCAAATCCCCACACCCAGAAAACCAAGAGAGCCAGCAGCGTCAAGCGCAGCAGCCAGGGTGTTAATCCACCGGTGCGGAATAGGATTTTCAGC
>JAQTMA010000373.1 GCA_028714615.1 Anaerolineaceae bacterium
GAGCGCCTGGCCTATGTTCGCATCGTTTTGCTCCCTGGGAGGATGCTACGGATGCCGACCGGCGCTGTTATTTACTCGAGCGGCTGCGCGGGCTGCCCTTCCCACCCGGCCTACCGGGTTGGCCGGCTCGCTTCCACTGCACGGTTGCGGTCGCAGCGCCGGACGGCACAGTTCACTACGCGGAGGGAGATTGTCCGGGGGTGATCATCCCCGGCGAGCGCGGTACAGGCGGCTTTGGCTATGATCCCGTCTTCTACTTACCCGAGTACGGCCAAACGATGGCCGAGTTGGGCATGGGGGTCAAAAACCAAATCAGCCACCGCGCTCGTGCTGTGCATGCGGCCATCCCGATTCTGGAAGGAATGTTGGGAGATGAGGCAATAAGTAAGAAGGCAACGAGGCAATAAGGCAACAAGGAATAAGGTAAGACACCTTGACAAGGTTGCCGGTAATTCTATTCACTCGTTCAATCAACCCTTGTCAAGGTTAGTTCTTTAAGTAGCTGGCAAAGGAAAGTAGGGACCCCATTCCCTTATTGCCTCGTTGCCTCATTACTCGTGGCCTTATTGCCCCATTGCCTCCCCCTTTCACTTTTGTAATCCCGCATATATTGACAAACATTATCCCATCCGCTACGATTATCCCTGTTCATCCAAACTGAACACGAAATCAAATAGAGTCCTTATCTTAATGAAAGAGCCGCCAGAGCGCGTAGCCTGGCTGCAATTTTTATGATTGCAGCCGCAACCACCGGATGTGGCGGAACGCAGGAATCGCAATGATCCATTACAAACAAAATATCCTGTCCAAACTTACCAGCATCCTATGGGATGACCAGTACGAACGGGTCGCTTGCTTGATTGGAGAAAAAATTGGTGATGATTTCCTCGTCACGGATGTCATCCCCGCTCGAAATGAAGATTACAGGCCTGCTGAGGAGTTTTTCATTTCTGGCATGCAGATGAGATCTCATGTGATGGAGGCTGAGCGTCGTGGGAGCACGCTGCTTGGGGTAGCACACTCGCACCTGCCTCACCATCCTTCGGTCCCATCAGAAGCGGATATCCATTACTGCCGCCATGCACTCAATGCTGTTTACCATCCCTCGACTGATACCCTCACCTGGTTCAATGCCAAAGGTGAATTGAAGCAGGAAACCGTGAACTCCCCCCGTCCGAGGATCGCCCCTGCTTTGACTCCGGCGTTTGCATAGAGGATTCGTTAAGCTCATTCAACCAAACACAGGTATAAATCAAAAGGCTCAAGACAGACTAGCTGTTTTGAGCCTTATGATTCTTTCGTCTGAAATTGTATCTCTCATTGGTGTTCATCTCAATCATCTCTGGATATACTATGGGTACTTCACCGGTCATTCTGGAGCCCTGAATGAATGCGATAAATCCCCATCTGCCCAAAGTCGATCTGCACCGCCACCTGGAAGGCAGCCTTCGCCTGGAAACGGTCATCGACCTGGCTCGCCAGAACCATCTCCCCTTGCCCGCCTGGGACCGCGCTGGCCTCGAGCCCGCCGTGTGGATCCGGGAGCCCACCGGCGACATTCTCGAGCTCCTCCCCAAGTTTGATATTCTGCGCAGTATCTTCGTCGACTACGCTGCTTGCCGGCGAGTGGCCTGGGAATGCCTGGAAGATGCGGCTGCCCAGGGGTTGGATTACGTCGAGCTGCGCTTTAGCCCGCTCTTTATGGCTGAGCCGCATGGGTTGGATCCGCTGGGGGTGGCGTCCGCAGTCTGTGAAGCCTGGCAAGATGCCCAGGGTAAGCTACCGCTGACCTCGCGCCTGGTGGTGATTCTCTCCCGCACATACGGCCCTGAAGCCTGCCAGGTTGAGCTGCAAGCGGCCCTGGCGAACCGCGAGCGGGGTGTGGTTGCCCTGGATCTGGCGGGGGATGAAGCCCGCTGGCCAGCGCTCCTTTTCGAGCAGCACTTCCGTCTCGCGCGGGAAGCCGGGTTGCACGCAACGGTGCATGCCGGTGAGTTTGCTGGAGCAGAGAGCATCCGCCAGGCCGTCGAGCTGCTGCATGCGGACCGCATCGGCCACGCGGTTCGCGCTGCGGATGATCCTTCCGTGCTGGATTTGTTGGCCGACCGGGGGATCGCCATCGAGTGCTGCCCAACCAGCAACGTACTCACCTGTTCGGTCGCGGATTATACCTCCCACCCGCTGCCGATCTTCCTGGCGCGCGGGCTGTGCGCCACTTTGAACACCGACGATCCCTCCCTGATGGGCGACTTGCGCCTGGAAGACGAGTATCGCGTTGCTCGCGATGCCATGGGATTGACTGACAGCCAGCTCGACCAGATTCAGCGCAATAGCCTGCGGGCGGCTTTCTTGTTCGAATCGGAGAAAGCAGTACTGTTCGGGAGCTGATCAACGGATCGAAAGTGGCTTTTTGTAGCCCGGGCATCCTTGCCCGGGGTTCTTGGAGTGAGACTCCGAGAATCCCGGGCAGGGATGCCCGGGCTACAGAAGGACTCTGCCTGCGCGGAAGAAAGCCGGGGTTCTCCGAGCCTAAGAATCCCGGGCAGGGATGCCCGATGAACCAGCAAGGATTAACCTTGACAAGGTTCCAAACCTTGTCAAGGTTAGCAATGGGAAACCACGACACCAGGGAGGACGCGGTCTCCGAATAATGCAAAAACCCAAGAAGACAAGCTCCTGGTCAACAGGAATCTCTTATTCCAACGATGGCTTAAACTGCTCGAACACATACGTATACGACCAGTTGGTCTGGATGATGGCCCAACCCTCGGGCATGCATCGATATACCTCCGTACAATTCCAACGGCTTTCGTTCTCTCCGCCAGCCGATTTCCAGAAAACCATCCGGGTCACCTACCCCCAGTGGTCCAGTGCCGCTTTCTCCATAGCTTCGTGGATCGTCCGGTCGATTTCTGCCAGATCATTACTCAACCCCTGGCCTTTCCTGTACTTTGCCCCTGTTGTACAATGAGCGCAGCCATGGTTACTCCTCACCCCCTTCTCGTCATCTTCACCGGTCCGCCGTGTACAGGAAAGACCACCCTGGGTCGCCAGCTCGCTCGAGAGCTGTGCCTCCCGTTTCTCCCCAAGGATGACATTAAAGAGACCCTCTTCGATACCCTGGGTTGGAAGGATGTGGAATGGTCGCGCCGGCTGAGCGCCGCCTCCAA
>JAQTMA010000374.1 GCA_028714615.1 Anaerolineaceae bacterium
CCATGTCTGGTGAAACCCTGCCAAAGTCATCTGTATTTTGACGCTTTCCGAAGAAAAATGGTCAAAGTTGGCGATCAAGACCAACTGATCGCTGCCTATCTGGAGGCTACAAATGCTGGTTTTGAGGTCATGATACAGGAATATATCCCTGGCGAGGCTTCTCAAGGGGCGAACTATAATTCCTATAGCATTAATCATGAAGGCCTGGTGGAGTTCACCGCACAAAAGATCAGGAATGCTCCGCCCGATACGGGATCTCCCTGCGTTGTATTAAGCCAACATATACCCGAAGTGGTCGTGCCTGGAAGGAAGATTCTTAAGGAAATAGGTTTCTATGGATATGCATGTACCGAGTTCAAACTAGATCCCCGCGATGGTGTTTACAAGCTCATGGAGGTAAATGGTCGCCACAACTTGTCTGCCCTGCTGGCTATACGTTGCGGCATCAATTTTCCCCTGATCCATTATCACCACTTGATTCGAGGTGAGTTACCACCTGCTTGTGATTTCAAGACGAATATATATTGGATCGATATCTATAGGGACATTAGTTATTGTCCGAAGTTCCTCCTTCACAAACAACATTCTATCACTCAATTTTTAAGGCCGTACTTCAACGCGCATATCGATGCAATTTTCGATTTTAACGATCTGAAACCGTTCAGGAAGCGGCTTATTGAATTAATCAAGGTCTTTATTCAACATCTGAATGCATTTATCAAACGATAAACGGTACGGCTCGATTGTAGGAACAAAATCCATGAGAAAAGATGCGATTCTCCTTGAAGAAACAAGATTGCGCGGGATTGAAGATGTCGAGGATTATCAAAGCTACCATGAGAGACATCGGGTCTTCCCAGCAATCTTTGAAGACCGTCAGCACAAAATGATAATTGACCTGGCGGCTGGGGTAGGATGCGCCGCAAAAAGGATTCGCGATCATTATCCTGGTGAGATTATCTGCAATGACATCAGCCCCACCAGCCTAAAAGTATTAAGCCGCATCGGGCTTAATTCAGTATCATTCAATCTTGATGATACCGAAACGGCTTTCCCTCTCACGAAAGGCAGCTTCGATGCAGTAATTGCCCTGGCAACCATCGAACATCTCATTAATATCGATCATTTTATACAAGAAATTCACCGCATCTTATCCAACAACGGATACCTCTATATATCGGCCCCCAATTATTCGGGATTGATCTACCTCCTACAGTTCTTGATTTCGGGAAAAACCTTCCACGATCCACTTTCCCCATCTTCGCGCTATGAATTCTACGCTCACATACGTTACTTTACTTACCGGTCACTGCTTGAATATGTAAGCTCGTTCGGATTTGTACCGGTCGCTGTTTACCTCAATCTTCCACATTCCAGCACCCATTATCGTTTACTCTATGCCAGGTCCAAAATAAAAGCGTTGACCTTCAGGTTTTCGATGAAAATTCTCTACAGTTTTTTTTCTCCTCGTTGGGCCACAGAACCTCTTCTATGCTTTCGAAAAACAGAAGAAATGCCAATTCAGAAAATCCGTAAAGTCATTTTATAAAGCAATTTGTAGAAATTGGTTCGAGGCGATTTTCTCAGGGAGGGATATTCAACAATGGGATTGCCAATAGAAATTGATAATAAAGCTCCTCACGAACTCTATGAGGGGATTGAATATAGGGATTATTGGACTGGTGTTGGGAAGCTTAAGCTTGATGAGCTTGAACAGTATCTTGTTCGGGATTTACTACCCACCTCTGGGCTACGGATCATCGATCTGGGTTGTGGGTATGGGCGACTTTCCGAATGCTATGCAAGGCGATATAAGGAGATCATCTATTTCGACGGTTCCATTTCATTACTGAAGGAAGCTCGCGAAAAAACAGGGGGGAATGGGTTTTATATCGCCGGGAGTATCTACCAGTCGCCATTTAAAAAAGGCACTTTCAATGCCGCTCTGATGGTGCGAGTCTTTCACCACCTGGCAGACTCGCGCGGGTGTTTATCTGAAATCAATCGAATCTTAGGCGCACATGGCGTCCTGGTTTTTAATTACAGTAACAAACGGAATATTTCACGTCTGGTCCGGTGGGCTTTCAATCGAAAAATCGAAAACCCATTAATTCTGGAGCCCAAATTAGACAATCCGTGGTTCTACCCTCATCACCCCGCGTATATACACCGATTACTGATCGCCACCGGTTACACCGGAATGGTATATCGTGGAGCTGGTATTATTGACAAAATCGCAGATAAACTGGGCCCTTTCGGCATGCATTTCCCGAATGGGAGAAGGCTCGCCAGGATCTTTGCTGCGCTCAAAATTGCTCCCTGGATTTTTTGCTATGCAAGGTCAACAAATGGTGAGCCTGTCCTTCCGGGTGATGCTCTCGAAAACTTGTTACAATGTCCAGCATGCAGGGGGCCACTTCTCAACGAATTTGATTCATACATCTGCCAGAATTGCTTCAAAAAATACCCGGTACTCGATCATATCATCGATTTTCGAATTCCGTGATCTAGGAAATGGTCAGGGGCAAGAATAAGTGGTTCGGGTAATCCGGCAGTGGAGCGCCCACTTGAAATTCATAGACACCCATATCAAACCCTTTCCCCTGAGGGCGAGGGTTTCCATCGAAATCTGTGCTCAAATTGGTGTTGATACCGCTGTCGATGACCGGGCTCCCAGGCTTGGGACGGTAATTGCCTGAACCGGGATTGGTAAATTGGGGGTTATCCCCGATCGAATGGGTTCCCTTTCCGAATCTTGACCGGTACTGTGCCAGGGTGAAGTTACCAGACCCGGAGAGCAACTCATAGGTTGTGGCCGGGTTCGAGCGGGAGAGGTCGTTATAATCGTCGCTGGAGAGATTGGAAAAATCCGCGACTGAGATTTCTGCTCGCCCGTTACTGGCAAAGATGTTCCCGCGGACATCCCAATGCTTTGTATTGGGCGCAGAACCGAGCCACAATCCGGTAGAATGGGCGCCGGAGATGGTATTGTTCCACAAGCGAACGCCAGCAGCATCGTACGAGACGATTGCCCCGACGGTTGCAGCATTGAGCACCAGGTTCTGTCGGATCAAATTTCCGGTATCGTTCCCCCGGCAATCGCCGTCACCGTTCAGGTCGCCGTACTGGTTCTTATCTCCCCCCATCTTGCACTTTCCATCCCCATA
>JAQTMA010000375.1 GCA_028714615.1 Anaerolineaceae bacterium
GTAGGCTTCGCTGGGCAGCCTGTTATCCCCATCTCCGAACCCAGGGGGCTGCCGGAAGACTTCACCATAAACAAGGATGGCAGCCATCCCATCAGAAGTGTTGATATAATCGACCCTTGGAGAAGGAAATATCATGAAGAGGGTGGCCCCCTTGAAATATGGATGGGCGATCACAGCCATTCGTGGTTGACAGGGGAAGAGATGCTTGCCTGGACGGCCATCACCGTTATGAAAACAGGAATAATATCCCGCCAGATTTATGAGGCTTGGGACAGGGAATCCCAACCCTCGGAATGGTGTGGCGGCATTACAGGGCCAGGCATAAGGGTTGTCAACTATCCGGTGAATAACTCGTGGACGCATATACGCGTTTACTGGAGATCGGACTTGGGGAAAGGGCTGGCTTATTTCTTCGATGAAGTCAGTCGATTGGTTGAGGAGCATGGAGAAATCCGATTTGTTTTTGGGTTTATGGGCACTAACAATGAAACGAAATGGCTAGTGAGAGCCCTCGTGGCACTGGCGAAACGGCATCTTGCCGATGCAAATTCAGAAGCACAGGATGGTGAATGGCCGGCAGGCCATGGATGGCG
Organism: Anaerolineaceae bacterium; assembly: GCA_028714615.1. Next base: position 594 of record JAQTMA010000375.1, read on the forward strand.
TGATCTTAGTATTTCAAGTCAGCATATCTTCATGCATCAGGCACGCGAGGAAGCAGGAATACCGCATGCTGAATATGAGGCTTTGATTGAGGCCGCTATTAAAGTTACTAGTTGCCCGAGAAATTACATTGGGAGCTAAATTGAGGATGTATGAAAAAGTATACAGGTATGTCCAATGAGTAAGAAAGAATCTACCGAGCGCCTGCCGTCTCACGTTGAAGTCGCCTCGCCTACGGCTAGGCTGATCTATGGCTGCATCGCCAAAGCGGCGGCGCGGGAAGTGTTTGGCATCACCACCGAGGCCCTGCTGCTGCCCGAGCTTCGCAAGCGTAGGCGCATTCCGGATCATCTCAACAACCCCTATACCCTCGGGCGGACCTTGTCGGAGCTTGGCTTTCGGAAAGCCGGGTACATTACCTACAACAGCCATACAGCGCCGCTCCATGTTTACATTCCGGACGACGCCACGATGACGGAGGAGGATGTCCAGGAGATGATCGAGGACCGGATCGAAGCTGCCAGGGCGATCTGGCGGATCACGCGGAAGCCCTACAAGCCGGCCCTTAATATGCAGGCCCGTGTGGCGCTTCGTAATCTCCAGCAGGCGGCCGCCATGCAGCAGGTCGACACCGCGATCGTCCTCCAGTTCGACACGCCGAATGGTGCCATCCAATGCTTGAAAGCGCTGGAACGATTTGTTAAACTGACGGAGTCAAGTTAATCTTAGGCCCCATGTTGGCCGCTCTCGCCTCCCGGAGCGGCCTTTTTTATGCCCAATCAATTGCCATACCACTGAAATTATGGTAATTACCCGCCATGCAGAAAATATCGACCTGGAGCGAACTTTCGGCCATTGTTGGGATGGCGGTCATTCTTTTGGCCTTCGTGACTGCGTTCATCCACACCCTCGATTCCGTGGAGGAGCTGAGCCGGGAGAACGCCATTTTGAAAGCCCAGATTGCCAAGGGGGTGCTGCCGATTACCGAGGAGCGGCTGAATCAGATGAAGACCCAGCTTGAAACCCTGGACCGAAAGCTACAGGCGCATATCGATGCTACCAACCATAGATTTGGAACACCATGATGAACGATAACGAACGATTGAAATATTTGAAGGCGGATGACGATCTGCCGCCGGCTACGGAGATGGCATTTATCGCAAGTCCGGCCAAAGATTTTGGAGATACTGAAGCCCTGTTAAATAGCAGAACGTGGCTTGAATCGGCGCTGTCAGGTAAAGGTGCAAGAATTACGGGTGGTGGGATTGGCTGTGGAGGTGCGGATGTTGATATCAATTTGGATGGGTTTAACTTTGTTGTCTCCATAAAACCAATGTAACTAAAGAGGCCCTGGAGATTATAAGAATTGGAGATACTTAGTCAATGCAAACCTTGCGTCAAGCAATAACCAACCATATTAAGGCCGGACGGGGAAAGGAGACAGCTAACCGGCTTGCGTTTCTGGATTGCTGCTATGGACGGGCTGAATATGTATGGGTATCCATTATATTCTTTGGTGCGACAACCAAATGCCGGTACTGTAGGGAGTATGTTCCTGAGAAAGAGGCTAAGGTTCAGGCATCCTATTGGACGCCGCATAGTTACTGCCTGTGGCATAAGGACTGTCACAAGAATCATCACATGGAAGAAGTGATCGCCCAGCAGATGATCGATATGGACTGCAATGAATGCAAGCATTTCGAGGCAAAGGAACCGACGGATAAATTTGGGGACCGGCGGGGCATTTGTAAACGGACGGGGCAAGCTACTACTGCGTATCCGGGCGGGACGTATTGCAACTACCCGTCGCACGAAACATGTTTTGAACATAGAAAAGCATGAAAGCCTTCATAGACGACCCTGACGAACTGCGGAGGGACTACTGTTCCGGTTACCTGACCGTAACCGCCATCGCCGAGAAGCATGGCCTGTCGGTCGAGGAGGTGCAGGAATTCGCCATCGAAAATGATTTGACTGAGATTTCCTACACCGAGTTGGTGCGCCGGGGCGTGCAGCTTCGCATGGCCTATGCCCCCAACGGCCCTGAAACCGATCTGCCGGCGACCGCTGGGGAAACCCTGGCCAACCTGCCGGCCCCCATCAAGGAGGGCCGCCAGGGCGTTGTGCGCGACCGCAATTCGCGGGGGATCGACTACCTCTACGTCATCGCCGAGATGCAGATGGAATCCACGATGCTGCGCCTGATGGCGATCAACGACCCCGTCCGCTTCCACCCCGAGGATATGCGCATCAAGGCGGCGGCCAGTCTCCAGGGCGAGAAAGAATCGTTTATGGACATGCTGGGCAAGACCGTCGATACCTTCTCCAAGATTCGCGATCTGGGCATGAAGGATGTCCAGCTCAAGCCGGAGGAGCCGACCAAGGGCGAAGGCGGGGTCACCTTCAATAATACCCAGAACAATCTGAATGTGGGTGCCAACAAGACGGCCTTGGATGAGAACAGCAAACTAGCGGCGATAGCAGGGATGCTTGGCCTCTTGAAGGAGCGGAGGGATTCGCAGGAAGGGTTGATTATAGAGCAAGAAGACCTCGGATGAGGTTTCTGTCGCTGTTCT
>JAQTMA010000376.1 GCA_028714615.1 Anaerolineaceae bacterium
CCGGCTAGCGCGCTTGCATGGGGTGCAAGAGGTCGGAGGTTCAAATCCTCTCGCCCCGACAAAGGCTAGGATATCTACAGGTAACCAATTCAAGGATTACCTGTAGATTTTTTAAGTTTGGAATTCAATTCCCGATGCGTCTCACGAATTGCTGTTTACAGATTTACTCTGGGCGGAAACTGTAAAGCTCAATCTCTTCGGGAGATAGGTCGTCCTGTTGTACCAAGCGGTAATGTTTTTCAGTGGAGATTCCAATTCGTCCGTCGTTTAATTCAAACTCAAATAGTGAAATGAGGTTGTCGCGCATAAATTGAGCAGCAACGGGGCGACAAATTAAATTTGGATACTTTTCTTTGCATAATGCGAGATCTTGTTCGATTTGGATTACCCCGATTTTGTCTTTTCCCCCCTTTGCCTGTACAGGAATGACAAAATGGGCGCCTCGCTTATCCAGGCCTATGTAGATTTCGTCCGTTTCCACTTGTCCGAATCCCGTGACAGCCGTCCGCAAATGATTTTGCAAGGAATAACACGTCAGACCCATAAATATGTCAACGAGGCGGTTATACCTGATTTTCGCAAGCAGAGCTTGTTCATCGTTGAGTGCATATCGAGCAATTATCCCTGGGGTAGCGTCCGGGATTTTTGTTTCGACCATCGCTGGGTTAGGAATAAAGTTACTGGTCAGCCCCAAGGTAAATTTATACTTTCCCCTACCGGCTGGCCATATTACCCATCCCGACCCGACGGGCGAAGTTGATAGGATGGTTGGTGGAAGCGGGATCCGATAGCGTAATGCATAAATCGTATCACCTATATTTTTCGGGAGATTTATCTGGAGACTGTTTGCTGCGTCAACCAATTCGGTCCGATTAAAAAAGAACTCAGTTACCCCCTCTCTGTAATGGTTGAAGAAAATGACCTCGATGATCCGTTGATACATGTTTTGCTTTGGGGCGTCCTCATGGTCACTCGTGGCTTTACTCATTACATCCCTCCCCATTTTGTTATTATCCAGGCCATTCAAGGATGACAACCTCTTCGCGGAGTTGCTGTTTGGAAGCCGTGGCAAACCTGGTTCGAAACAGATCAATCCGAATTAAGCGGTAACCCATTGTCTCGGCAATCCTGGAGAGCAGTTGGCCGGTTGGAATGAATATCCTCAGGTAGGATGCCTGGTCACCCACCACGAATGCAAGTTTTGCACCTGGTTTGAGCACAGAGCGAAGCCCATCCAGATGACGAGCCATTCCCCCAAAATATAAGCGAGTTACCCTGCTATACATCTTTTCAAACCCAGATGTTTTATTTAATTCAATCCTTCGTTTTTCTATCATCTCAGCGATTTCTTGAATCTCAGCGATATTGTCGACCCAGCGCGCATCGTCATCTCCTTTATACACTCCCCTGGTGTTAGAGCGTACCAACCCCTGCTTAAATTGTCGAAGCTCTTGATTATTCTTGTATAGACCGAGGATAACGGATTCCAGACGGGTCGTTCGGGTATAGTCTTTCTCGTTTGGGTATGGGGGGGAGGTAATTACCGCATCGATTGATGTGGGCTGTAAAAATGAACCAACTACCCTCGCATCATTCAGGTATATAGATGAATTTGGAAGAGATCTCTGCTTTATTGAAGCTATATCATCGGCGATTTTTGAAGTGCCTACCAACCAGCTTTCTACAATAGGCGCATCAAGTTTGAGTTTGCCAATCCCAACTTCAGGACCGAAGCGTAGATTACTAGCTGAAAAGACTAGCATATTGGCAAATGCAAGTACCAGGTGGTTAAAATAATCGCTCGTTCTATGAGTCTGAATTTCATCCAATAACATTAAAGACTTGTGTAAAGGAATTGGACTAATCGAATCGGCGATGAGTAGATCTTCTTTTTCGGCGGATAATCTTCTAAGATTGAGATTCGGGTTATTCCCATCGTAAAACTGGCTATCTCCTAATCCCTGGTCCTCATATTTGGTTTTAACGATCGTACCGATTTCATTAGCTGCAGTTCTAAGCTCACTTGGGTTGATATCCCAATTGGTCTTGACTTTACTCGCAAAGTGGGCGAAAGGATTAGCTTCTATCCCAACACTATGCAACCCTGATAGCTTTGCTTCAATAAGAGTAGTCCCAGTGCCACAGAAAGGATCAAGTACCGTTTGGTTCCCTTTTAATCCAAATTCGGCAAGGTAAGCACGAACCAGATGGGGAGGATAAGCCAGCACAAAGCGATACCAATCATGAAACGCTCTGTCATTCGTCTCCAGGCGATTAGCAGTCCCATTTTTCGGTTTCTGCCGGATGTCTTGAAAATCCACAAGTGGCAGAGAAGGTTGTTCTAACTCATGATCCATGTGCGTTTTCTATTGAATGTTTTGAGATATGACAATACTATCAGAAGATTCAAGAACCTTAATTCTATTATGGTTTAGTTATACACCAGATATCAGCCGGTATGCAAAAGTTGTGAATGCATCGCGTGATGTCGGGAGCGCTTGAAGCATGGTATCATTTTCCATCGTAAAGGAATCATCTCTATCCAAATCGTCGTATCGAAAGAGAATCTCCATTTCCCAAATCATGCATGCTGCGAGGGTGAAGATCAATGACCAACTTTTTGAAAATCATTACAGGTATCGCCGGATTATTAGTGGTGCTAGGCGGATTGGGTTGGATCGGCCTGCACATTCAACCCAAATCATTTCCACCCATCACCCAGACTACTCCACCCCTTCAAACGGTTCCCATTCCTGCTGGACTGCCAGCTCCCGTCGACCGCTTCTACCGCACCATCTATGGCGACCGCATCCCGGTCATTGGATCCGCAGTCATCAGTGGGAAACTGACCATCCGCCCATTTGGACCCATCACCTTTCCGGGACGCTTCCGCATCATCCACAACGCCGGTCAGAGCTATCGCCATTACATCGAAGCCACCTTCTTCGGAATGCCCTTGTTCAAAGTTAACGAACGGTACATAGATGGAAAGAGTTTGATGGAGCTGCCCTTTTTCCCTGCCGTTGAGAACGATCCAAAGACAAACCAGGGCGCCAACCTGGGGTTATGGGCTGAGTCGGCGTGGCTGCCCTCGATATTCCTCACAGATGTTCGGGTGAGCTGGGCGCCGGTAG
>JAQTMA010000377.1 GCA_028714615.1 Anaerolineaceae bacterium
GGGATCTTGGCGAGCCTGGCGCGAGAGCTGGTGAATTGAGCTGAGCAAACCCTTCAAGAGATTCCCCTAATTTAGACCTGGTATTTTACAACCATGCTTATTTGACGTATAATATAAGCATGGTTGTAAAAATGAAAGCAAATCCGTTTGAAAAAGTCCGGGCTATCCTCAAGGATCAGCATGGACTAGTATTAACTTCTAACCTGGTGAACTTTGGAATTCCAAGAACCTATCTTTCTATTCTCGTACGGAAGGGTGAGATTCAACGAATTTCCAGAGGAGTCTATTCGGCTGCCAATGAATTGATGGATGAGATGGCAAGCATTCAAGCCAGATACAAAGTGGCGATCTATTCACATGAGACAGCACTCTACCTGTTGGGCCTGACTGACCGAACTCCACTCTTCTATTCCGTAACAGTCCCGGCTGGATATAATGCATCAGCATTGAAAGCGAGCGCGGCTAAAGTATATTTTGTAAGCCGTAGGATATACCGATTCGGGTTAATCACCACGAAATCGCCTCATGGGAATGACATCCAGACTTTTAATCTCGAAAGAACAATCTGTGATGTTTTACGAAGTCGGAACCAGTTGGACGTTCAATTCGTTAACGAAGCGTTGAAAAAATATGCAGTCCATAAGGACCGAAATATTGACCAGTTATATGAGTATGCCAAGCAATTCAGAATCCAAAAGATAGTCAGGGATTATATCGAGGTTCTTCTATGAGCAAAGCAATGCTAAAAGCCAAAATAAAGAACCTGGCTCTGAACAATCATGTACCCGCTCAAGCTGTATTGCAGTATTTTATGCTGGAACGTTTGTTGGAAAGGATCGCCTGCTCAAAATACAAAGATTTGGTCATTGTCACGCGACACGGATCGCCTCCTGTTGCGCAGCGATCCGTGCTCGGGGTTTGAGGGTATCGGCCATTACCAGGTCGACCGGGCAATCCAGCAAATTTTCCAGGTAGAATTTCGCCTGGATATACCGGTCAAAGGTCAGCGGGGGCTCCAGATCTACCAACAAATCGATATCGCTCTGATGGGTCGCCTCGCCGCGGGCAACCGACCCAAACATTGAGAGCGAGCGAATCCCCAACCGATTCAGCTCAAAAATGTGACTTCATAACAGATCCAGTGCTTTTTCTCGGTTCATGGCCTTTTTCCGGTGTCTTGAACATCCCGACCTTTGCCATTTTCGCATTGGTTCGGGTATTCATAGCCCTGGACGGCCCTAAGCTAAAATAGTTGACATGCCGTTCAAGGTGATCCACCCAGGGATCTGACTCAATTAACTCACGGTTTCAGCGTGACCAGGCTCGCGATGATCTGCTGGATTTCCTCTTTGGTGATCTGCGGGGAGAGTGCTTTGATCTGATACAACTGTCCATCCTTATTCCACCAAGCCACATATTCTGGCAAGGCCCCATTTCCCATAGGTGAGCTGAAATCCAGCATCCCGTTCGCACCGTCCACGATGATCGGCTCGCTAGAGCTAGGAGGCGGCGCGTTGCCCCAGGCGCCTTTGCCGATGTTTAGAATAAACACAACCGTTTCCTGTGTTGTTGGCAAATAATAGGTGATCGTATAGTGCGGGCCATACTCCTGATCGACTGCCACCACCTCCTCCAGTTGCGGGGGGCCGAAGCGGGATGGCATCTGGGTGGGAATGTAAACGGGGATGTCGGATGGGAGGGCGGCTCGGACAGCCGCCCAAGCCTCCGGGATCACGCCTAGTGTGAGGGTGGCCGGATCAGGACTTGTCAAAGCAGCAACTTGGGTTGAGGTCGGGTTAATATCCGGTTCGGGTGTCATGACACCCATCGTCATCGAGACAATTCTCTCTCCTGTGAAAGCATCAATCGCCACGGTCAGTTCGTGCGAAACCCGATGAGTGGACCCGGGTGGACCGGAGGATTGGAGATCCATTCCGTGAAAAGTGACCAACCAGACCAGGCGATCGTGCGGGAGGTCGGAGAGCAACTCCCCATCCGAGAACCCCACCTGAGTGGTCACAAAAGTCGCCATTTTCCCCATCGCATCAAATTGCAGAGCGGCAGAGACAGCCTGACCCTGTGAAATCGCTTTTTCTAACCGGCTGTCATTTGGGCTGAGCGGGGTGAATTGGAAATCGTAGAATTGCAGGTTCTGCTGAGTGACGGCCAGGGTAGGGAGAGGCGTACCGGGCGAGGTTGCCTCGGGCTGAGCGGCCGGGTTTGCCTGGCTGACACACCCGCTGACGGCCATGATGAGCAACCAGGCGACCACGCTCAGGGAAAAGGAAAGCGATCTAGGCCTTTTCATAATTAGCCTCCGATTTTTGTCACTTTCCGTGAGAAGCAATCCTGAACGCTTCTACCCTCATTATTTCGTTTATCGGATGGTATCTTCCATCAAGCGCCGGAGCATGGGCTCCAAATTGGGCATGTCCTCGGTAGCAGTTTTCCAGACAACCGCCAGGTTGGCCCCGAAATAATCATGGATCAGTTTATCTCGCATCCCAGCGATTTCACGCCAGGGAATCTCTGGATAATTTTCTTTGATGGTTTGGGGAACTTTCTTCATCGCTTCCCCAATAATCTCCAGGGCTCGCACAACCGCAAATATTGTTTTTTCATCGCCCTGGAAATCTTCGTAGCTCATACCGTCTATGAATTGAGCTACCTTCTCAAGGCTGTGGAGGCTATCTTGAAGATAATCGATGAAGGTGCGCTCGGTTCTCATACAGGCAAGACCTCTTCCAGGATCCGTTTGCCAATGGCTGGTTTGAGTGCATCCTTCATCACCAGATCCACCTTTACCCCAAGCTCATCACTGAGGAGATTCTCCAACTCTATAAACTTCAAGAACCCTGGGGGATCCAAAAAAGTAACCAGCAAATCGAGGTCGCTGTGCGAGTCTTGTTCGTGGCGGGAATACGACCCGAAAATCCCAAGCCGATCCACCTGATAGCGTTCCCGGATCAGTGGGTAGATGGCCTGCAATTTCGTCCGTAACAGATCGAGGTCCGCAGACGGTTTCATGCTTTCATTATAGCCAGATGAGGTTGAAAAGAACAGTTCACGAATCGGGGGACAGCCTGACCCGCCCTTCCGCGAGGGAGCTTCTCACCCGTTCGAG
>JAQTMA010000378.1 GCA_028714615.1 Anaerolineaceae bacterium
TCGATGAATGTCCAATCGCTACGCTTGTAGCGCTCATTATTGGCCAGATCATAGCCATACTGGTAAGCCGGGAGGTAATCGTCGAAGGTATAACCGCGTTGAGCGTAGAAATTGGCGTAGTGGTTTTGGAATTCACTGGTATAGGTATTAAAGTTACGGGTACCCAACCCGGTCTGAGCGCCAATCTCCTCCTGCGAGCCCATCTCGCGTTCCCGCATGAGGTTGCTCTGGTTCATATCGGTGTTTCGTAACTCGCCGGATATACTGGTGTATCCAGGGCTCGCGGCGGTAGGTCCACCCAAGGGTATTGTGCTGCCCATTTCCTGATCCTTGCGGATGGAATAGGGCTCGTTACTCGGATTGAATCCGTTCCATCCGCTCTGCTGCCATTGGGAAACGCGATCTTTCAAGTCCACCGGGTGGTGCCGATTCAGGATATCTTTCGCATGTGGGCTGAATGTTTCATCGGTCATCACCGTGATGAGGGATCCGCCGCGGCGAATGCCTTCTGCAAAATTACCGGCTTGTTGTTCGGAGACGCCGATCTCAGTCAATCCACCGATCAGACCACCCGCGGCGCCACCCGCGATTGCTCCGGCGCCCGCACCGGCAACACCGCCCAAGGCAACGGCCAGCGGACCAGCCGCCAATACGGGTCCAATCCCGGGTAAAGCCAGTGCGCCTGATCCGACCAGCAATCCACCAACTGCGCCTAAAGCAGCGCCTACTCCGGCGCCAACCCCAGCTCCCTGTACGGCGCCGCTACCCTCGCCGGTTTCTGTCATCTGCTCGTCACGCTTATCACGGGCGACCAGGCTAATCTGATCGCGCGGAATGCCACTATCCACCAGATCACGAACGGCTTGTTGAGCCTCATCCATACGGTCATAGAGCGCCACGACTGTTTTCCGCATATTGATTCTCCTTGTCTACCTTTCTATGGTGATGTGGAAATAAAAGTTGCTACCGATAAAACTGATTGATGAAGATGTCTGAGATAAACGCAGTAGATTAATCGGCCTCAACCGGAAATCCAATATCAGTCCCGTCCCAGAACATATCTTCGCGTTTACACAATACTGTTTTGAGCGGGGGGATACAATCGGGAAATATCCTAAGCCACAGGTAGGGAAATCCCTACTTGGCAGAGTATGTTTCTTGGGTTTAGAGATTATCGGTTGGAAAACCGCATCCTGCAGCTTGTGCATGATTGCACAAAGACATACAATACAAGTATAGATTGTTAAGGATTCTACAGAATATTCGAAAACGAGGAGCGTAATGGGAGAAAGAATTGAGGTTGGTTTGGAGGCGTCTGACTTCACCCTGGCAGATACCATGGGGAATCCGGTGACTCTATCGGCTTTACGAGGACAATGGGTCTTTCTGGTTTTCAACCGGGGATTTGCTTGACCCTACTGCCGCCGGCATATGGCGCAGTTGCGCCTAAATGAGCCAGAATACCGGAAGCGGCGAGTCCAAGTCGTGATAATCGGACCAGATGGCCCGAATGCTTTCCGCCGTTACTGGCGAGAGAACGAGATGCCTTTCCCAGGGTTGGCCGACATTGGCAATCGAATTGCGGATCAATATGCTCAGGAGGTAAATATCCTGAAGCTCGGACGCATGCCGGCTCAGTTCTTGATTGATCCGCAAGGGGTGGTCCGTTACGCACATTATAGTGAGTCGATGTCGGACATACCTGAGGAACAAGAAGCCTTGGCGACCATCGATGCGGTGATCTCCCGGCAAAACGCATAATTCCTCCTCGGTCATCTGCTCACAGCGCCAACACCAACGGGTGAGCCTTGATGACTCGAGTTAGAGAACTCTTCTGCGCAGCGCCCCTGGTGGGTGAGTTGTTCCCATTAATAAGAAAAGTCCTGTGGTGTCGAAGCGACTCCCAGGTGACAAGCACCATCGCGCCGGCCATTATCCCCCATTCCGTTCGGGGGGTGGCGCTGTGTGATAAAAACAGAGACGCCCCGATAGGGCGTCTCTACGAGAAATGCGATGGGGATGTTTAGCGCTTCAAAGCGTTCCAACCGGCATACGTGGCGGTATCGCCAAGCTCGGCCTCGATGCGCAGCAGTTGATTATATTTGGCAACCCGGTCAGAGCGGGCAGGGGCGCCCGTCTTGATCTGGCCCATGTTGAGAGCGACAACAAGGTCGGCGATGGTGGTATCCTCGGTTTCACCCGAGCGGTGAGAGGTGACCGCCCGCCAGCCGGCGCGCTTGCAGGTCTCGACGGCTTCAATCGTCTCGGTCAATGTACCGATCTGGTTGAGTTTAACCAACAGCGCGTTGGCGGCTTTCTCCTGGATTGCGCGGCGGACGCGGGCGGGATTCGTAACCAGCAAATCGTCGCCGACAATCTGGATTCGGTCGCCCATCTCCGCCACCATGAGTTCCCAGCCCTTCCAATCATCTTGGGCAAGGCCATCTTCGATCGAGACGATCGGGTACTGGTCAACCCAGGATTTCCAGAAGTCGACCATTTGCTCCGTCGTCAGCTCTTTGCCTTCTTTGCGCAGCACGTACTTATGGGTGGCCTCATCGTACAACTCGGAGGCTGCTGGGTCTAGCGCAATGGCAACCTGAGCCTCAGAAGTTTTGCCCGTGGTGTATCCGGCTTTTTGGATTGCTTCCAGGATAACCTCGACGGCCTCGCTGTTCGCTTTTAATGCTGGCGCATAGCCGCCCTCGTCGCCCACCAGGGTAACATACCCTCGCGATTTAAGCACGCCTTTGAGCGCCTGGTAGATTTCCGCGCACCAGCGCAGGCCTTCGGCGAAGGAAGGAGCGCCGAGCGGCATCACCATAAATTCTTGGGCATCGGTGGATTGCCAGTTGGTATGGGCGCCTCCATTCAGGATGTTCAACATCGGAACAGGCAGGGTGTGGGCGTAAACACCACCCAGGTAGCGATAGAGGGGCAGACCGATTGAATTTGCGGCAGCCTTCGCGACTGCCAGGCTGGTCCCCAGGATGGCGTTGGCGCCCAACTTGGATTTATTGGGTGTGCCGTCCAGTTCGATGAGAGCCATATCGATGGCCATCTGTTCGGTGGCATCCCAATCGACCAGGTGGTCGGCGATCTCATTGTTGACATGCG
>JAQTMA010000379.1 GCA_028714615.1 Anaerolineaceae bacterium
TTGCAGCATTGAGCACCAGGTTCTGTCGGATCAAATTTCCGGTATCGTTCCCCCGGCAATCGCCGTCACCGTTCAGGTCGCCGTACTGGTTCTTATCTCCCCCCATCTTGCACTTTCCATCCCCATAGTTGATGATGATGATGCCGGCCTGGCCACCGCCGCTGAGGGTATTGTTCTCGATGAGCGTGTCAAATCCGTTTTCGATCTGGATGCCGACATTCCCGCAACCGGATACGCGATTATTGCGAATCGTATGCCGCCAGCCGACTTCCCCATAATCATCCACGTCGATGCACTGCCCCATTCTGCCCGAAATGTTGCTGATGACATTGTTTTCCACCAGGTCATCGTGGCTGCGCGATTCTAGCCAGATTCCACGCCCATCATTGGTGGTGAAATTGCGAATGGTATTTCCCCGGAAAATATTATCATGGCTGACCTCCTGGATGTCCTGGATGCCAGCTCCATCCTGGGTATACCCGCTCCCATCGATTATATTGTTATCAAAGAGGTTGTGGTGCCCGCGCAGGATGGTCGCCCCGATCAGTGTGCTGTCCTGAACGGTCCAGTAATTCGATGATTTTGGTTCTTGCCACCAGCCGATGCGCAAGGTGAAGCGGCCAGTGCTCTTGAGCGTCAGGCTTCGCAAAGTGATGTACTCGTGACTGCCGGCATCATATAACGCCATATTGGCGCCACCGTCAATCGTAGCCCTTTCCCCCGAATAGCTGGTCAGGGTAATGGGACTATCGGATCGCCCAGATTGGTGAACGCCAACGCTCTCGGAGTACGCACCGCCGCGCAGGTAGATCACATCCCCAGGGTGGACCGAGTCGATAGCGTGCTGGACGGTCTTCCAGGGTTGATCGAAGGTACCCGGATTGGCATTATTCCCCTGCGTGCTGACGTAATAGGAACCTGGCCCGCCGGGTTCAGCGTGGGCCTGAACGGTGATGGATAAGCTGAGAACCAACGCCAGGCATAGTAGGAACGCAGATTTTAATAACTTTCCTCCGATAATTTGCATGGATGGTGTTGCTTGTACGGTAAGGAACATGATAATTCTCCAGAGCGAAGGTAGTTCTTGCGGTTGCAATCGGAAACATACAACCTTTGAGGAGATCACCTCAAGGAATGATATCGAAGCAGCGTAGGGATGTCGGTGAGTTGGATTGAGATCGCTTTGTTCTATTAGCCGGGGGCGAGTGGAGCAAAGCACTCGACCCGCGCAGAACCTATTCTCATGTTACCATCCAATCCTGGTAGAAGCCTTAACAGTATTGATAGGTCAGGGCAAATGAAAAGGCTGGTTGATTCAAAATGGGGGTTGTTTTGGTGTAATGCGAATCGAAAGACAGTATATAATTGAATTGCCCTGGCGCGAAAGAAGGATACGCACCAGTGGTACTCTTCCTTAACGTTGGATACGATGTTACTCGTTTCGCTTACCGGCTGAGGGTCAAGTAACAGTTGCCCGCAATACGGTCAGGTGTGCCTATCTGTCAGCAGTGCGTATTTTTGTTCAATTGATTGCGCTCCATCCTGGAGGGTCTCCATGTCATTCAACCGGACCATCAAAATCATCATCGTTGCCTTCTTGTTGATCTCCTTGTCTGCCGGGCTCGACCTACCCGCCGCCCAGGCTGCGCCATCCAGAGATCCACTCTGCGGGAGTAGCATCAATCTGGTCGGGTGTTGGCGGATGGAAGAGGGTAGCGGGGTAACTTTGGTCGATGGATCTGGCAATGGTCTGGATGCGACGACAGTTGAATCGCCTACATGGTCTACCCCTGGTAAGGTAGGAAATTATTCCTTGCACCTTAATGGGAGCAACCAATATGCATATACACAGCCTGATCCTCAGATAGGTATATTGAATGCAATCACGATTACCGCCTGGTTCAAATCAGATAGCACAATTTCTTATGATCAGACATTAGTCTCTAAAGCAAAACAAAACACAGTCGATGGATTTGAATTATCTTTATCAGGGACTGAAACAGCAGAGCCCCCAGGCGGGAAAGAGAAAATATATTTCCGTGTAAACCAACAATCATCTGGCAATAAGTACCGTGTGAATAGCAAGAATAAATATCCGCTTAATGGGACAGGTTGGAGGTTTGTCGCTGGGACTTATGATGGGGCGGCTACTGGGAAATCGATGGATCTTTTTATCGATGGTGTCCTTGATGAATACAATGATTTGGCTGTTCCCGGTCCGGATTCAATCAGTCCAAATACGTTACCCCTTGTAATCGGTGCTCAGGTGAGTATCAGAGCTATTCCTCCACCGCTATATAATAGCTCGCGTTTGTTTGCTGGCAATATCGATGATGTCCGCATCTATAACCGGGCATTAACTGGAGCCGAGATCAATACTCTCTTTAGTTCTCCCACCGCCGTCAACCTCGCCTCCTTCAGCGCCTCCGCCTTCGGCAGCAGCGTCCATCTCACCTGGACCACCGCCTCCGAAGAAGACCTAGTAAGCTTCAACCTGTACCGCTCCACAACGCCCAACGGCGAAGCACACCTGGTGAATCCCAGCCCGATCCCGGCGCTAAGCTTCGGTCGGGTGACCGGCGCATCGTACCAGTTTGCGGACATGGTCGACCTGGGTCAGCATTATTTCTACCGCCTGGAACTGGTCAAGCAGGACGGCGCCTGGCCCGGTCCCCAGGTGAGCGTAGATACGGGCTATTGGGTCCATATGCCGCTCTTATTCCATTGATCAAGACCAGGTAACCCGGTTTCGATCGTTCTTTTGTTGTTGATCCACTGTAGCTCACCCGTTTCCCCTTTCCACCCACTCAACCGGCCGCAAAAGCTAACCTTGACAAGGTTTGAAACCTTGTCAAGGTTCCCCCATTTATTCTCATATTGACATGCTCTGTTCATCTGATTATGTTATAACAGCATAATGGGGGAGAAAGAGCGCTTTACCCAGGCGAAGAGGCCACGCCTACCTTCTCCCTCCATGTGTAAGTATTAATCGAATGAATTACGGTTACGGAGGTCACATGAATAACCGATATCAGCGCCAGGCATATCTCAGCTTTTTCCTTATCCTGGCGTTCACCCTGGCGAGCTGCAGCTCGAACAACTCACCCCA
>JAQTMA010000380.1 GCA_028714615.1 Anaerolineaceae bacterium
TTGCAGCATTGAGCACCAGGTTCTGTCGGATCAAATTTCCGGTATCGTTCCCCCGGCAATCGCCGTCACCGTTCAGGTCGCCGTACTGGTTCTTATCTCCCCCCATCTTGCACTTTCCATCCCCATAATTGATGATGATGATGCCGGCCTGGCCACCGCCGCTGAGGGTATTGTTCTCGATGAGCGTGTCAAATCCGTTTTCGATCTGGATGCCGACATACCCGCAACCGGATACGCGATTATTGCGTATCGTATGCCGCCAGCCGACTTCCCCATAATCATCCACGTCGATGCACTGCCCCATTCTGCCCGAAATGTTGCTGATGACATTGTTTTCCACCAGGTCATCGTGGCTGCGCGACTCTAGCCAGATTCCACGCCCATCATTGGTGGTGAAATTGCGAATGGTATTTCCCCGGAATATATTATCGTGGCTGACCTCCTGGATGTCCTGGATGCCAGCTCCATCCTGGGTATACCCGCTCCCATCGATTATATTGTTATCAAAGAGGTTGTGGTGCCCGCGCAGGATGGTCGCCCCGATCAGTGTGCTGTCTTGAACGGTCCAGTAATTCGATGATTTTGGTTCTTGCCACCAGCCGATGCGCAAGGTGAAGCGGCCGGTGCTCTTGAGCGTCAGGCTTCGCAAAGTGATGTACTCGTGACTGCCGGCATCATATAACGCCATGTTGGCGCCACCGTCAATCGTAGCCCTTTCCCCCGAATAGCTGGTCAGGGTAATGGGACTATCGGATCGCCCAGATTGGTGAACGCCAACGCTCTCGGAGTACACACCACCGTGCAGGTAGATCACATCCCCAGGGTGGACCGCGTCGATAGCGTGCTGGACGGTCTTCCAGGGTTGATCGAAGGTACCCGGATTGGCATTATTCCCCTGCGTGCTGACGTAATAGGAACCTGGTCCGCCGGGTTCAGCGTGGGCCTGAACGGTGATGGATAAGCTGAGCACCAACGCCAGGCATAGTAGGAACGCAGATTTTAATAACTTTCCTCCGATAATTTGCATGGATGGTGTTGCTTGTACGGTAAGGAACATGATAATTCTCCAGAGCGAAGGTAGTTCTTGCGGTTGCAATCGGAAACATACAACCTTTGAGGAGATCACCTCAAGGAATGATATCGAAGCAGCGTAGGGATGTCGGTGAGTTGGATTGAGATCGCTTTGTTCTATTAGCCGGGGGCGAGTGGAGCAAAGCACTCGACCCGCGCAGAACCTATTCTCATGTTACCATCCAATCCTGGTAGAAGCCTTAACAGTATTGATAGGTCAGGGCAAATGAAAAGGCTGGTTGATTCAAAATGGGGGTTGTTTTGGTGTAATGCGAATCGAAAGACAGTATATAATTGGATTGCCCTGGCGCGAAAGAAGGATACGCACCGGTGGTACTCTTCCTTAACGTTGGATACGATGTACCTCGTTTCGCTTACCGGCTGAGGGTCAAGTAACTGTTGCCCGCAATACGGTCAGGTGAGCCTATCTGTCAGCAGTGCGTATTGTTGTTCAATTGATTGCGCTCCATCCTGGAGGGTCTCCATGTCATTCAACCGGACCATCAAAATCATCATCGTTGCCTTTTTGTTGATCTCCTTGTCTGTCGGGCTCGAACTACCCGCCGCCCAGGCTGCGCCATCCAGAGATCCGCTCTGCGGGAGTAGCATCAATCTGGTCGGGTGTTGGCGGATGGAAGAGGGTAGCGGGGTAACTTTGGTCGATGGATCTGGCAATGGTCTGGATGCGACGACAATTGAATCGCCTACATGGTCTACCCCTGGTAAGGTAGGAAATTATTCCTTGCACCTTAATGGGAGCAACCAATATGCATATACACAGCCTGATCCTCAGATAGGTATATTGAATGCAATCACAATTACCGCCTGGTTCAAATCAGATAGCACAATTTCTTATGATCAGACATTGGTCTCTAAAGCAAAACAAAACACAGTCGATGGATTTGAATTATCTTTATCAGGGACTGAAACAGCAGAGCCCCTAGGCGGGAAAGAGAAAATATATTTCCGAGTAAACCAAAAATCATCTGGCAATAAGTACCGTGTGAATAGCAAGAATAAATATCCGCTTAATGGGACAGGTTGGAGGTTTGTCGCTGGGACTTATGATGGGGCGGCTACTGGGAAATCAATGGATCTTTTTATCGATGGTGTCCTTGATGAATACAATGATTTGGCTGTTCCCGGTCCGGATTCAATCAGTACAAATACGTTACCCCTTGTAATCGGTGCACAGGTGAGTATCAGAGCTATTCCTCCACCGCTATATAATAGCTCGCGTTTGTTTGCTGGCAATATCGATGATGTCCGCATCTATAACCGGGCATTAACTGGAGCCGAGATCAATACTCTCTTTAGTTCTCCCACCGCCGTCAACCTCGCCTCCTTCAGCGCCTCCGCCTTCGGCAGCAGCGTCCATCTCACCTGGACCACCGCCTCCGAAGAAGACCTAGTAAGCTTCAACCTGTACCGCTCCACAACGCCCAACGGCGAAGCACACCTGGTGAATCCCAGCCCGATCCCGGCGCTAAGCTTCGGTCGGGTGACCGGCGCATCGTACCAGTTTGCGGACATGGTCGACCTGGGCCAGCATTATTTCTACCGCCTGGAACTGGTCAAGCAGGACGGCGCCTGGCCCGGTCCCCAGGTGAGCGTAGATACGGGCTATTGGGTCCATATGCCACTCTTATTCCATTGATCAAGACCAGGTAACCCGGTTTCGATCGTTCTTTTGTTGTTGATCCACTGTAGCTCACCCGTTTCCACCCACTCTACCGGCCGCAAAAGCTAACCTTGACAAGGTTTGAAACCTTGTCAAGGTTCCCCCATTTATTCTCATATTGACATGCTGTGTTCATCTGATTATGCTATAACAGCATAACGGGGGAGAAAGAGCGCTTTACCCAGGCGAAGAGGCCACGCCTACCTTCTCCCTCCATGTGTAGGTATTAATCGAATGAATTACGGTTACGGAGGTCACATGAATAACCGATATCAGCGCCAGGCATATCTCAGCTTTTTCCTTATCCTGGCGTTCACCCTGGCGAGCTGCAGCTCGAACAACTCACCCCA
>JAQTMA010000381.1 GCA_028714615.1 Anaerolineaceae bacterium
GTTGTTGATGACGTTAGCCGCTTTCGTGGAGTGGGCAGCGTCGTTGACCGCCGCGCCGCTGTAGGTGTAGGTGTAGGTGCTGCTGGCAAACCCGGTGTTGATGATCTTTTGGGTGACCCGGTAGCGGGTCAACAGCGGGTAGAATTTGCACTCTTCAATCCCCAGGTCACCTCCCGATATTTTTTGCACGTTGGCCCGCAGTTGGGAAGCCTCTCGTTGCAGCAGCACGATCTCTTCGGCTCTCATCAGGTCATTCGGGATGCCCACCACATCGAGATCGACCGAGGTGTTGACCTGGCTCCAATCATCCTTGTTGTACTGGAAGACGTAGCGGACTTTCCCGGGGGTGTGATCGGCAGTCCACCAGCCGAAGTCACAACTGATCTTGTAGGCAGCTCCCGGGCGGAAGGTGGTGAAATCATCGATCAAGGTCCAACCCGTCCCTACTCGGCCCGTTGGATAGGCAAACCCACCTTTCGCTTGATACTCCTTGCCCTCACTGGCACTGAAGGGGGTCGTATCGTAGGTGAAGCTGATCACCCCTCCCTGCCCATTGCTCACTTGAGACAGGTGTATGCCATCCCCATAAGCGAAACTGGTGGTGGGGAGTGAGGACGCCGCTGTGTGAGTATCGGTCACGAAAACCGAGTTAGCCTGGTTATGGGAATTGTGTTTCCCATATTCAACCACCGATTGCAAGGTCAAGATCTTTCCGGAGTGGGTCGTTGAGAATTGTGCACTTCGGAAAATACCGCCCGCATCCGTATCCGCAAAATAATTGAGTTGGTATTCCCGGACGATGGTTGAATTCCCTTGAGCCTCATCTACCATCTGGTAGCCAGAACCTCCCGAGTATTGCGAGTAAGTATTGGAAACCAGCGAAAAATCGGGATCGTGGAGGATCTGGATCTTACCAAGGCGGGAACGTTCATGTAAGACATAGAAATACATGGCGTTCTCACCATCCCAGGCTGGGTCGTAATCAGACCGATTCACCTCCTTGGCAAAACGAATGCGGGTGTGATTGTCCGGATAGACGATATCTTTGAGGTAAACGGCCATTTCCACCCAGGCATTATCACCGGTGAAATAGTGCTCTGACCGTTCGTCCATATCGTAGTAATACCGTAATGCCTGCCCCGCCCCATTGGTCATGGAGGTTAGGAACCATCCCCATACCCGCATGATCTCGTGCGCGTTATCGTAATACTCTAAATAGTAAGCCCGGGTGCTAAAGGTATAGCGGTTGCCGAGCTTGTCCCACACCTCCCAATTGTCGTATTCTCGGTTGTAATCTGTGCCGATTGCAGCCCGGCTCACGTACCGGCGGATGAGCCAGAAGGTATCGCTGGTCGTCTTGTAGTCGATATCCTGGGTGGCGCCGCTGGTGGGGTAATGCGCCACCGGCGCCAGGTCATAGCCCACTCCACCCATCACCAGGGAGAAGGTGTCATCGCCATCCCAGTTCTGGGTTTTGTGCATGTCGCGCCGGATCATGCCCCCCGCCGCCAGCTCCCAACCCATGCCCACCCAGGAGGACTGGGTTTGATTGGTCACCCCATCGATCACGTTACTGTTGTAGCTCAGGCTAACCGAGGGGGTGAGTCCACCCTGTCCGGGCGGAACCTCAATCGGATAGGAGTACGTGGCCGCCCCGGTGAATGGAGCTACCTGCGCCGCATCCAGAGGGGGTAGTTTGGCGGAGAGCCAGTACTGCGTATTCAGGTTGAACAGGGAGAAATGATCGGTCCAACCTTTAACAGTATGGTTCTGAGGATCTACCTCACTGGGAAGGGCATTCCAGCCAGTTTCCGGATCCCAAGAAAACCAGGTCAAGGTGGTGGGATCGCCGTCGATGAGAGCCTCATCGTAGCTCATCTCAATCTCCACTTTATCCTGGAACTGATGCACCGCCTGCCGGCTGCTGGTTCCCTTGGCGCGCAGCTCTACCGGCTGCCAGTTGACCTGCCGGGGAATGGTGGCGTCGGGTTTGGCTTTGCGCACGCTCACCTCCACCGCTTCCGGTAGAGCCCCGGCGGGGACCTTGACCTTCACTTTGCCGCCCAGGCCGCTCACTTCGCCGCCGTCCAGGCCGATCAGGCTGGTACCCTCAACCGGCAGGGTTAATTCCGCTTCCGCCAGGGTATCCTCACCTTGCACCAGGCGCAGATTGAAGCGCGGCTCACCTTCCAGCTCTTCCGGCGCAATCCATTCGACTTTGCCTTGCTCTTTGGCTTTGATCTCGAAGGTAGCCTGATCGGGATCGAATACCCCTTGGCTCTCATTTTCCGGGATGAAGCCAGGCGGAACCTGGAAGACCAGGCGCAGGTCCTTCAACCGTGCAGAGTCAATTGCTCCAGCCATCGCCCAGCGCAGCGTCAGCGCTTCCCCCGGGAGGATCGCTTCCGCATCGGCCGTCAAGGTCAGGTTGAAATCCGGCAGGGGGGCGAGCGTGGCGGTGGGTTCCAGCGATTGGGTGGGGGTACTCGTCGGGCTGGCCGTTTCCGGGAGGGTGGGCGTCGCGGTGGGGGTGGCGCTCGGCAGCGCAGTCGTTGTCTCGGTTACCGTTGGGGTGGAGGATGGGGACGCGGTGGCCTCACCCGCCGGAGGCGTCCCCGGGTTGGGGGTACCGCTGGGATCGAGAATTTGGAGGTGGGGAGATGCGGCCGGAGGGGCCGCCTGGACGACCACTGCTGCCAGGCTGGTAGCGCAGAATACCAGGAGCACGAAGGCTGTAAGGATGCGTTGCATGAATTCCCCTTCTATAGGATGTATCCGGTGGGTACGCTTATCTATACTATAGCAGAGGGGAGGCTCATTAGCAGGCTCACTAGCAGCTTGTCGGAGAGAACAGAACTTTAACATCAAAAATCGTATTTCGAGCTTAAATTAACCGTTGATTTCGGCAAATACGGTGCAAATAGGCATGCTTCATCGGAAAAACTCCTTCCAATGCCGTGTAACAGGCGCGCGAAAACGACCCCTCACATCGGCCATAAAGTGTGCATCCGTTTTAGGTTGAAGGCCAGACATACCAGACACCATTCGCCTGCCGCAGCTACTAACCCGCGAAGCGAGAACTGCCGAAAACCTAACA
>JAQTMA010000382.1 GCA_028714615.1 Anaerolineaceae bacterium
ACTTTGCCGCCTACCATTTTCAGGATAGATCCGAGCGCGATCCAACGCTATGCGGAGGCAATAGAAGATACTAATCCGCTTTTCATTAACTCGGGATATGCTGCCAGGAGTAAGCACGGGGCTCTCCTTTGTCCTCCAGGTTTCGTGGGGTGGCCGGCAAACAGTGGTTTCGACATGTTGTCAATCAACATGTCTCTCATTAAAGCCGGCGCCCCACATACAGTTATGGACGGGGGGATAGCTTATGAGTTCTTCGTCCCTATAAAGGCGGGGGATCTTCTAGTCTCTTGGGTGCAAGTGAGTTCGATAGAAGAGAAAGAAACTAAGTCAGGAGTGATGCTGGTTGTCACCATCACTGTTACATTTATCAACCAGCACGGTGAAACCGCTGTGATATCAAAGGGTAACCTTTTGTTTCGGTAGCGAGGGAGGAGAAATCATGACAAACCAAATTTATTACGAAGATATCGAAGTTGGTTCTGAAATCCCTCCAACTAAAAAAGTTGCCACAACAAGGATATTGGTTCAATGGGCCGGCGCTTCGGGTGATTTTAATCCATTGCACTATGAAGCAGATTTTGCAAGATCACAGGGATTGGTTGAGCCTGTGGTCCATGGAGCTCTAAAACGTGCTTGGTTAGGCCAACTAGTGACCAATTGGATTGGTGAAGAAGGCTTCCTGAAGAAATTTTCCTGCCAATTCAGAAAAGCAGATTGGCCACGCAAAATGAAAACGGGAGTGGAACCAATGGATGGCGAAACTTGGCTGTGCAAAGGTAAGGTAACTAAGAAATACGTCGAGAATTCCCAGAACATGGTGGAGTGCGAAATCTGGGTCGAAAATGGCAAAGGCGAAATAACCACCCCGGGCACCGTCCTCGTTATACTGCCTTCAAGGAGATCGATTTGAATTAATCTGTTATCTGCAGGGACCTTAATCGGTGATGCTATTGAGCACTAATATGAATGGCAATTATTTAATCAAAACATTGTTGAAAGGAGAATGTGTTGCATAAACTACTTACTGGCAGAGTTGCTGTGGTTACCGGGGCTGGGCGTGGGATTGGAAGGGCCGAGGCTATTGCACTAGCTGCTGAGGGGGCGAAACTTGTTGTTAATGATTTGGGCACCGCGCTGGATGGCGGCGGAACAGCAACATCACCGGCTGATGAAGTCGTAGCTGAGATAGTAAAAAATGGGAGTGAAGCAGTTGCAAGTTATGATTCTGTGGCCACCCCGGAAGGAGCAGATAGGATAATCGCTACGGCAATTGACACATTCGGGAAAATAGATATTTTGGTTAACAACGCCGGAATAGTCAGTTGGCATATGCTTCCTAACATGACTGATGAAGAGTGGGATCGCATAGTTAAAGTGCATCTATACGGGCATTTTTACTGCTCTAGAGCCGCCTGCAGATGGTTTCGGCAACAAAAGTCGGGGAGAATTATCAATACCTCTTCAACAACTGGGTTAGGAATGCAGGGTGCCATCCATTATGCATCAGCCAAGGAAGGCATTGTCGGATTGACGAGATCAATAGCCCTGGAAATGGCTAAGTATAACGTTACGTGCAATGCAATACGCCCCGTAGCTGTCACCAGGATGACCAAAGCAGTGGTGGAAAAGGACCACCCGGGAATTATTGCCGATGAGCCGAATACGATGGAATCTTTATTTGACGGTGATGCAGTTAACGATATTGTGGGCAATGCACCTGAAGATATTGCGCCGTTAGTTGTTTTTTTTGCCTCGGATGAAGCAGCTGGAATAACGGGCCGCACGTTCCTTGTTCGGCGGGGAGAAATCTCCTTATATAGAGAGCCACGGCCTGGCAGGACATTCTATAAGGAAGGCAGATGGACAGCTGGGGAATTGGTAAAGATTCTTCCTAATCGAATCGCAGCCAAAAGATAGAACTGATGTAAATCAAATGGGGATCAAAATGTCAAATGAAATTCAGAAAAAAAAGGCTCTTGAGTTCAATAATTTATTCAATTGGCCATCCGGTAACCGCTTGATAGGAACCAAATGCAAATCCTGTGGCAGCTATTATTTTCCCAAATCGTTTACCTGTGGTAATCCCGAATGCGATAGCAAAGAAATCGAAGAGGTTTTATTTAGTGAGAAGGGAATCTTATGGAGTTGGACAACGCAATATTTCAAACCGCCCTTCCCATTTATTTGCAATGAGCCGTACATCCCGTACGCGGTAGGTTTGGTTGAATTTCCCGAAGGGATAAAAATTCTGGGAATCATCGCCAACTGCGAAAACCCTGACCAGAACCTCAAAATCGATATGGAAATGCGGGTTATTGCAGATACGCTGTTTACCGATGAACATGGAAACGAGGTTATTGGCTGGAAATACAGCCCCGTATACGATCGCTAAGTTCACACAAATATAGGAAGAAATAATTATGAACCATAAAGAGGTTGCAGTTATTGGCGTTGGCCTTTATCCGTTCGGGAAATACCCCGATAAATCTCCGCAGGAGTTGGCAGTACAAGTTATTAGGGAGGCCTTGCATAATGCGGGGTTGGAATGGAAGCAAATACAGGCCATGGCTTCAAGTTGCTCTATAAACACTGGCTCTGAAGGGATACTGCCTGGTCATTTCATTGCTCAGCATATGGGCGAAACAGGCATTCCCATAGTGAATGTCTCAAATGCTTGTGCCAGCGGAGGATCGGCGGTCAGGGCGATAAAAGCTATGATTAACAGCGGCCAGTGTGACACTGGGATAGCCGTAGGAGCTGACATAGCACCTAAGGGATTTTATCGTCATACGGGAGGTACTTCGAGCTGGGATACTGACTACGTGAGGTGGCGGGCAATTGGTATGGAAAATCCTTCCTATTGGGCTCTAGAATGCAGGCGGAGAATGGCTATTTACGGTACTACAGAGGAAGACCTCGCGTTAACCAGGGTCATCTCAAGTAAGCACGCGCAACATAACCCCTATGCCAGATATAGAAAAGTCTTTACAGTCGAAGAAGTGCTAGCCTCTCCGCTGGTTTGCTCACCTCTAAGAGTGGTAGAACTATGCCCTACAAGTGATGGGGCGGCG
>JAQTMA010000383.1 GCA_028714615.1 Anaerolineaceae bacterium
ATTATCGTCGCCATCCTTATGGCCGGGCTGGTTTGGGGAATTGCCCAAAGCAAGAAACCTGCCCCAGATTTCACAGCAACAATTCCCAGCAAAAGCGCATCCTCGGCAGATTGAGCTTTTGACAATCCTTATGGAAATCAAAATCCGCGCGGGTAAAGGCGCGGATTTTGATTTCCATAAGGATTGGGTCCGGTCAGGACACCGGACCCCCATCGGTGGAACTGAACGGAGGTTTCCTTGAAAGGTAGAATTCCCTCGCAAACCAACCAAGAGATACAATCCCATAAGCTTCCAAGATTCCCAGGAATGGAATTTCCGGAAGCCAATAGCGTTGGTAGGCCGTGGGAACAAGCGCGACCAATGCTAATCCTTGGCAAGCCGCCGCCAACAAGAATAATAACAGAATATGTCTTTGAGATGGTTCCACTTTCGTAGATTGCAACCAGGAGAAGGGCAACCCGATTAAAGTTAAGAGCAGGAAGAAACCGCCCCAGGTCAAGCCACGCTGGGTGGTTTCGATTGGCAGAGATTGGTAAACAAGTTCTTGTGGTGTTAGTTCTGCTGAATAATTTCCGATATCCTCGTAAGCCGGCGGCAACAAATATAGTTGACCAAGGGCAGACAATACTCGCTTGCCCGGGGAGTTCAACGCCCTTTCAGGATCCACCCGTTGGAGATCTCCTGTCTGGCGAGTTGTAAACTCCAGGCGTGTGCGGATCATCGCCTCACCAGCAGCCAAGGGATTCACCCAAAGCACGGGATTGAGCAGGAAGAAAACTGCGAAAAGGACGGCCAGATAGACGCTAACCTTCAGTAGAATAGGCTTAATCCTCGCCTGGCTTCGGGCTTGCCAGACTACAGCCACCAGCCCAACCAGAGCCAGGGGAAAGGTGGATTGTTTGGCGGCGATAGCCAGTCCTGCCGCCAAGGCAACCAACCAGGTTCTACGGGGAAAACTCACCAGCGCCAACAAGAAAAAGGCGGTACAAAAGAGGAGCACACCCTCTGACATGGTACGTCGAGCATGTAGTAATACTAAAGGATTTACCCCGACCAGTAAAGAAGCGACCATTCCAAGCACCGGACCATTAAGTTGGCGCCCGGTGAGATATACACAGATCAATGTCAAGGGATAAAAAAGAGCAACGGCAAAGCGGGCAGTCAATAACAGGCGCTGATCGGGTAAAGCGCCGGCTTTTTGGTTGGCTGCCCAATCGAGCGACCAATTCCAATCGGTCGTGAGGGGAGCAAGCCCGGCCAGGGTTCGTCCAAATCCGATGGCATAGCGGACCAAGGGTGCGTCGATCAGCCGGTAGCGCATGGCGGAATCTATTGGAAAAGAGGGTTGGTAAGCCAGCGAAAATGGGTGGTTAATGATTGCGTCCCAGTCCTGGCTCATAAATAGATACGTGCTTTCATCCGGATGGAAGGGAACCTTGGGTACACCCCACATGAAGTACAAGGTCAGGATGGAGAGGATTATTATGAAAACCCAATCAAGTGGATGCAAGATATGCAGATGACTGTACCCGGCTTTTGAGGGTATGTCGGAATGAATTTCTGGATATTTTGATCCCGAGATGGAGGTAGTCATAGGATTCTGGGCGGGATGGGTAGGCATCCGTGCTACAATATCAATGAAGATCGTTCCCAGTCTCCCTAACGGGGATTTGTATCAACCGAAATCAGAATTCCAGTCGGAAGACCAGAACATTGCTGCGGTTAATGAACAGGCGCTTTCTCCAATCCAAGTATACATTACTTTTCGGCATCCTCCTGTTAGCTGCCCTGATAAAAGCAGGGTTGGTAATCGCCGGTTCCGTACCTTTTAATGCTGACGAGGCTGTCGTGGGATTGATGGCCAAGCACATTCTGGCAGGCGAACGGCCGGTCTTTTTCTACGGGCAAGCCTACATGGGTAGCCTGGACGCATATTTGATAGCGGCTGGATTTGCGCTATTCGGTGAACAGGTATGGGTGATTCGATTAGTCCAGGGTTTGTTGTTTATAGCGACCCTCTTTACAACTTACTGGCTAGGCGAGGTTGCTTTCAAATCCACCCGAACGGGATTATTGGCAGTCACATTGTTGGCAATTCCGGCAGTGAACGTCACGCTGTATACGACGGCAACTCTGGGTGGATATGGAGAAGCCCTCCTGATAGGGAATTGCACATTGCTCGCTGTTTTGCGCGTAGCCAAAATAGTTACGAATGACGATAACACCTTCACTACCGAAACCGCGCCGCCCTGGATTTGGATTAGCCTGGTAGGATTTCTGAGTGGCTTTGGGTTGTGGACGAACGGGCTTACCCTGGTGTACAGCCTTCCTGCAGGAGTGCTTTTAGCCTGGTGCATGTTTACCCAGCCGTGGTTGAATTCTGTTCGAAGGATATTTAAAACTCTGCTCATCTATCTAGCCGGTTTCCTACTTGGATCTCTGCCCTGGTGGATTTATGCGATCCAACATGGCTTTGGGGCGCTACTCGGAGAACTGCTCGGGGGAGCTGTCGCCGTAGAGGGAGGGACCTATCTCAGCCGGACTGGCTTGCACTTGCTCAACTTCGCAGTCCTGGGACTACCTGCCATCCTTGGCCTTCGCCCTCCCTGGGAAGTACGTTGGCTGGCATTGCCTCTGGCGCCCCTGGCGCTCGCCTTCTGGATTGGATCCTTCGTGGTTGCTGCCCGCCAGGTAACCCGACCTGGAGAAAAACGGTTTGGGTATTGGCTCTGGTGGGGAGTTATGCTCAGCCTGGTGCTGGGGTTTTTGGGCACGACTTTTGGCGTTGACCCGTCTGGCCGATACTTCTTACCAATAGCGATTGCTATGGCTTTCTTTGGGGCAGAGCTGCTGGCAAAGTTATTGGTGCGACAAAAAGGTGTAGCAATATTGCTTCTTATTGGCATCCTATCCTTTAATCTGACTGGTACTCTTCAATCTGCCCTTGCAAATCCTCCAGGATTGTCGACCCAATTCAATCCTGAGACCTTGATAGACCAACGCTATACAGTTGAGTTAGCAACGTTTTTAGAATCGAATGGTGAAACACGAGGGTATT
>JAQTMA010000384.1 GCA_028714615.1 Anaerolineaceae bacterium
ATTATCGTCGCCATCCTTATGGCCGGGCTGGTTTGGGGAATTGCCCAAAGCAAGAAACCTGCCCCAGATTTCACAGCAACAATTCCCAGCAAAAGCGCATCCTCGGCAGATTGAGCTTTTGACAATCATTATGGAAATCAAAATCCGCGCCGGTAAAGGCGCGGATTTTGATTTATTGGATTGGGTCCAGTCAGGACACCGGAGTCCCATCGGTGGAATTGAACGGAGGTTTCCTTGAAAGGTAGAATTCCCTCGCAAACCAACCAAGAGATACAATCCCATAAGCCTCCAAGATGCCCAGGAATGGAATTTCCGGAAGCCAATAGCGTTGGTAGGCCGTGGGAATAAGCGCGACCAATGCTAATCCTTGGCAAGCCGCCGCCAACAAGAATAATAACAGAATATGCCTTTGAGATGGTTCCACTTTCTTAAATTGCAACCAGGAGAAGGGCAACCCGATTAAAGTTAAGAGCAGGAAGAAACCGCCCCAGGTCAAGCCACGCTGGGTGGTTTCGACTGGCAGAGATTGGTAAACAAGTTCTTGTGGTGTTAGTTCTGTTGAATAATTTCCGATATCCTCATAAGCCGGCGGCAACAAATAAATTTGACCAAGGGCAGACAATACTCGCTTGCCCGGGGAGTTCAACGCCCTTTCAGGATCCACCCGTTGGAGATCTCCTGTCTGGCGAGTTGTAAACTCCAGGCGTGTGCGGATCATCGCCTCGCCAGCCGCCAAGGGATTCGCCCAAAGCACGGGATTGAGCAGGAAAAAAACTGCGAAAAGGACGGCCAGATAGACGCTAACCTTCAGTAGAATAGGCTTAATCCTCGCCTGGCTTCGGGCTTGCCAGACTACAGCCACCAGCCCAACCAGAGCCAGGGGAAAGGTGGATTGTTTGGCGGCGATAGACAGTCCTGCCGCCAAGGCAACCAACCAGGTTCTACGGGGAAAACTCACCAGCGCCAACAAGAAAAAGGCGGTACAAAAGAGGAGCACACCCTCTGACATGGCACGTCGAGCATGCAGTAATACTAAAGGATTTACCCCGACCAGGAAAGAAGCGACCATCCCAAGCACCGGACCATTAAGTTGGCGCCCGGTGAGATACACACAGATCAACGTCAAGGGATAAAAAAGAGCAACGGCAAAGCGGGCAGTCAATAACAGGCGCTGATCGGGTAAAGCGCCGGCTTTTTGGTTGGCTGCCCAATCGAGCGACCAATTCCAATCGGTGGTGAGGGGAGCAAGCCCGGCTAGGGTTCGTCCAAATCCGATGGCATAGCGGACCAAGGGTGCGTCGATCAGCCGGTAGCGCATGGCGGAATCAATTGGAAAAGAGGGTTGGTAAGCCAGCGAAAATGGGTGGTTAATGATCGCATCCCAGTCCTGGCTCATAAATAGATATGTGCTTTCATCCGGATGGAAGGGAACCTTGGGTACACCCCATATGAAGTACAAGGTCAGGATAGAGAGGATTATCATGAAAACCCAATCAAGGGGATGCAAGACATGCAGATGACTGTACCCGGCTTTTGAGGGTATATCGGAATGAATTTCTGGATATTTTGATCCCGAGATGGAGGTAGTCATAGGATTCTGGGCGGGATGGGTAGGCATCCGTGCTACAATATCAATGAAGATCGTTCCCAGTCTCCCTAACGGGGATTTGTATCAACCGAAATCAGAATTCCAGTCGGAAGACCAGAACATTGCTGCGGTTAATGAACAGGCGCTTTCTCCAATCCAAGTATACATTACTTTTCGGCATCCTCCTGTTAGCTGCCCTGATAAAAGCAGGGTTGGTAATCGCCGGTTCCGTACCTTTTAATGCTGACGAGGCTGTCGTGGGATTGATGGCCAAGCACATTCTGGCAGGCGAACGGCCGGTCTTTTTCTACGGGCAAGCCTACATGGGTAGCCTGGACGCATATTTGATAGCGGCTGGATTTGCGCTATTCGGTGAACAGGTATGGGTGATTCGATTAGTCCAGGGTTTGTTGTTTATAGCGACCCTCTTTACAACTTACTGGCTAGGCGAGGTTGCTTTCAAATCCACCCGAACGGGATTATTGGCAGTCACATTGTTGGCAATTCCGGCAGTGAACGTCACGCTGTATACGACGGCAACTCTGGGTGGATATGGAGAAGCCCTCCTGATAGGGAATTGCACATTGCTCGCTGTTTTGCGCGTAGCCAAAATAGTTACGAATGACGATAACACCTTCACTACCGAAACCGCGCCGCCCTGGATTTGGATTTGCCTGGTGGGATTTCTGAGTGGCTTTGGGTTGTGGACGAACGGGCTTACCCTGGTGTACAGCCTTCCTGCAGGAGTGCTTTTAGCCTGGTGCATGCTTACCCAGCCGTGGTTGAATTCTGCTCGAAGGATATTTAAAACTCTGCTCATCTATCTATCCGGTTTCCTACTTGGATCTCTGCCCTGGTGGATTTATGCGATCCAACATGGCTTTGGGGCGCTGCTCGGAGAACTGCTCGGGGGAGCTGTCGCCGTAGAGGGAGGGACCTATCTCAGCCGGACTGGCTTGCACTTGCTCAACTTCGCAGTCCTGGGGCTACCTGCCATCCTTGGCCTTCGCCCTCCCTGGGAAGTACGTTGGCTGGCATTGCCTCTGGCGCCCCTGGCGCTCGCCTTCTGGATTGGATCCTTCGTGGTTGCTGCGCGCCAGGTAACCCGACCTGGAGAAAAACGGTTTGGGTATTGGCTCTGGTGGGGAGTTATCCTCAGCCTTGTGCTGGGGTTTTTGGGCACGACTTTTGGCGTTGACCCGTCTGGCCGATACTTCTTACCAATAGCGATTGCTATGGCCTTCTTTGGGGCAGAGCTGCTGGCAAAGTTATTGGTGCGACAAAAAGGTGTAGCAATATTGCTTCTTATTGGCATCCTATCCTTTAATCTGACCGGTACACTTCAATCTGCCCTTGCAAATCCTCCAGGATTGTCGACCCAATTCAATCCTGAGACCTTGATAGACCAACGCTATACAGTTGAGTTAGCAACGTTTTTAGAATCGAATGGTGAAACACGAGGGTATT
>JAQTMA010000385.1 GCA_028714615.1 Anaerolineaceae bacterium
AGCGGGCGACCGCTCTACGAGGTGAACCTACCCGCTCCGCGCTCGGGGAGTTGGAACGGCGGCCTGCCTGCGCCGACGCTGGCCAACGTGGACAGCGACGCTGATCTGGAAGTGGTGATCAACAGCGTCGGTTCGGGGGTGGTGGTCTACGACCTGCCCAGGACGACCAATGCACGCATCTTGTGGGGGACGGGAAGAGGTAGCTTTACCAGGGATGCGGTGAGGTAGCACCGTGTCAATCGGTTTCCCCATCGCCAAGTCCACATCATCTCTCCTTCATTCGCAAACCATTGTTTATGCTGCTTACTTTGTGCAGGATAGCGCCTCTGCTGGATTAGTCTATTCAGGAGCTTGAGCGCCGACCAATAGTTGCAATCCTATCATACTTGTCTAAACAGGTTGAAAAACAACAGACTATTTCTTATAATTGTAGAAGCAATTCCCTTCACGGATAATATCATGTTTTATCTACTGGATTCGAGACCATTAATAATTGAATTCGACGACCAAATTAGCTTTCGGGAGAATATTCGCCATGAGGAGACGATTGTTCAGTTGCTTGATGGGTACACTCCTGGTGGTCACAATCGCGGTTCCGCAAACCATTGTTTATGCTGCTTACTTTGTGCAGGATAGCGCCTCTGCTGGATTAGTCTATTCAGGAGCTTGGGGGACAACTACCGACGTTCCTGCCTTATTTGGAAGTGTTCAACATACATCGACCGCCGGTGCTTGGGTTTCCTGGCAGTTTAATGGTAATCGGGTTGCCTATCTATACTCGATGGCATTTAATCGCGGATCTGTCACCGTTCAAATTGATGACATCGTTGTAGATAGATTGGACGCCTCTGTAAACCATTTCACGGGTACAGAAATTCGTCGGCAAGTCGGAAAAGTATATAGTGGCTTTGGATCCGGGACCCACACAATAAAGATTATTAATGGCCCCGCAGGAGCAAATGGACGCCGGTACATAGATTTGGATGCATTTGTGTCTGACATAATGTCATTTTCTCAAGGAAACTATAATGACGATGCTTCGATCTGGGTCGATGGCATACACTATCACCCGTTAGGGACTCATGGTAACGGTTGGACATCAGTTGCTGATCCTAATGCCTATCAAGGATCTTATAAGGTAACGAATGTTTCACGGTCCGGATTTAGGATTAATTTTTACGGCGATTCAATTCGGTGGTATTTTCCAAGAAGGAATGATTTGGGGAAGATAGCCGTGACAATCGATGGAGAGGATCACGGTATCCTTGACCCGAACCTCGAATCCGGCATTACCAGTTATTATTGGTCGGGTTTAGGAGATGGAATACACTTAATGACCGTAACAAATACAGGCCTAACTTCATCGTCGGGAACAGTATTGGCTCTGGATTGGTTTCAGGTAGGAGGATCAACCTATTATGATCGTATTACATCCTCAGGTTATGCTGATGGTTGGGCCCATTCTCGCAATACTTTTTGGTATGGCGATTATCCAGATAATGATTGTGCCAATTTTGCCTCTCAAGCACAACATAAAGGGGGATTTGCGATGCATCCGGCTGAGGACTGGTTGAAAGATATTTCCGATGTAACTCAATGGTGGAATAACTTCCCGTATGATCGGTTTGTTTCTTATACATGGAAAATTGTCGACAGGTTTTTGAATTATGCATCGCAACGCCCAGAATATGAGGTAAGAGATAATGACGGTTATACAAGAAGAGGTGATCTAATCCTAATGGATATTGACGATGATGGTTTCGTAGACCATATGAAAACGATAGTTGGTAATGGATATATTAGCCCTTACTCTTCTGATTATCAGAACATCCAACCCCCTGAGATAGATCAGTCAAGTACATTACGCTATACGTTAATGACAAGCGCGCACACCCAAGATCGCTGGCATGTCCCCCTATGTTTTAATTATAATTGCACCACTCACTCTACGGTATTTATCCGGGTTATTCCATGAAATAACAAATAGCGAAATGGGACAGAAATGAACTACCGGGATGGAGGGAACGATGAACAAAAATACACTAGCCATAGGTTTCATGGGTATTGTTGCCTTTCTGGTGATTTTGCTGACCCAATTTTACCATCCAGCTCAGGCAGTGGTTTCAACCGACGATCCGGATTATATCGCCATCCAGAGCACATTACAGGCGTTTGCACAGGCAAAAACTGAAATCCATTATAGTTTTGATGACAGCCCACTCCTGCAGGTATTAGCCAACGATCGACGGGGCGGACCGGTAAATTCTGGCTATCTGAAACTTGTGCAATTCATTCAAGGGAAACCAGAGTTGAAAGTAGAAGATATAGGTTTGTTAGAAGCTTATCAAGCCAGGCTGGCATTTGAGCGAAGAGTAGAACAGCTTTACAATGCCGCCCTGGCGAGGGGTGAGGTCAAACCTCCGGTTCGGCCGACCTATGATCCATCGGATAATCCCATCTCGGAGGATATTAGGGGTACCGTCAACGACCCCAGCACTCGCCCTCTCAAACCTGACCTACGTGAAGTGACTGCAATCCGCCGGATGGAAAAAGATGCGGGATTCATTGCAGTGCTGCCACTATCCCGTACAGTAAAGGCGGACCCGTCAAGCTTTAAGCTGTTATCGATTTCGATAGATGGTGATCTCGCTCATGCGCAAGTCGATTGGGATTATGGCTTGGAAGACGACATTCTTGTAAAGAAAGACGGAAAGTGGTACTTGGTGGGAGTACACATCCTGAAGTGGCACGGTGGATAGCTGTGTAGGTCCATCCTGCCCCTTAACCATTGATGGTTATCCCCAATCAACTGACCCATTGGACCTCAACCACTGCACAAGCCTTAACCAGGATCTTTTTGGGGACAAGCACCACCTTCCTTCGCCGCTCTTGTAGTGACGACTCTGTGCAGCACATCTTGTGTGTTAGTCGTTCTTCATTCCCAGTCCGGCGGATGCCCTACAGGATGACGATCAATCCTAACCAATCGTTGACCAACTCTTAAGAAGCTGTTCACATTGTGGGGGATTGAACATGCTAGAATGAATGCG
>JAQTMA010000386.1 GCA_028714615.1 Anaerolineaceae bacterium
CAGGCTCACCTCAGCAGCGCAATGGGGTGCTGCACCCCGAGTTCATTGACGGGCAGTATGCCTTCTACACCCGCCCGCAAGACGATTTTCTCCAGGCTGGCTCCGGCAACGGGATTGGTTGGGGTCTCTCACCAAGCATAAACCCGGCCGAGATTAAACGCGAGACCATTATCGAAAGCCGCACATATCACACCATTAAAGAGGTTAAAAACGGCGAGGGGCCGGCTCCGCTCAAAACGGCTCTGGGCTGGCTGCACCTGGCGCATGGGGTGCGCAATACAGCCGCCGGGTTGCGTTACGTGCTTTATCTGTACCTGACCGACCTGGTGGAACCCTGGCGGGTAATTAAGCGTCCCGGTGGTTTCTTCATGGCCCCATACGGTACAGAACGAATCGGGGATGTATCCAATGTCCTGTTCAGTAATGGTTGGGTAACACGCCCAGACGGAATGGTTTTCATCTATTATGCTTCGTCAGACACCCGTATCCACGTGGCAACATCCACCATGGACCGGTTGCTCGATTATGTGATGAACACCCCCGAGGACGGTCTGCGCTCGGCCGCCTGCGTCCAGACCAGGCTGGAGTTGATCCGGCGCAACCGAGGACGGGGGAAATAAGTAGAGTATCCCAGGCTACGGGCCCTCATCTCCGGTGAATTGACAATAAACATGTCAGGCAATTTTGAGTTGCCTGACATGTTTTCTTAGGATTAGCGGTGAAACCAGTTATCTGCTCGATATTACTGTAGGATGACAGGCATGAAGATGGTGGCCCCGACCTTATGGCTGGTCGCTCCACTGCTGGGTAAGAAGTCTGCTGTGTTTGCAGGGTTATAGACGCCAGTGATTGTCTTATTGCCAATCCCCGGAAGGTTAAATCGCACGATCCCGTGCCGTTTACCAGGGTGATCGTGCAATAAGTCCCGGGTGCGTTTGCTGCTATAGCGGGGGTAGCTTCGCCCTCGAATACCGTTACGGTTCCCGTGGGAGTCAGCGCGCCTGTGGGAAGGCCTGCCACAGTCGCGCTCACCGAGACGGTTTGACCAGGCATGGATGGATTGGGCATAGCTGCGGTCATAGTAGTCTGGGTGGCAAAGGGTGGAGCAAACGTAGTACAAGTTGCATCAACGTTCCAGGGTGTATAGTCAACATTCGGACTGACACTATCTCCGGTTCCTAAGCCAGAGCCCGAAGGTCCAGAAGCCGAACCCCACCAGTTTTTCTCAAAGGTGAGCAGCGTACCGGTGGTATTGTTGAGGCCAGCCGTATTGCCGCTGATCTGGTTACATGTGCCGTCTGAGGTTGCGTCGGAACCACTGATTTGCACACCAAGCGCGGAAGTGGTAATTACATTGTTCTTCAGCGTAGCTTTAACGGTTGCATTGTTTGTATTTAGTGGGCTGTCCCAAACATTGATGCCTGCAGTGGAAGCGCCGCTAATCCTGACGCCATCTACGATGATGGAGGTATTGCGTGCGTTAGTGGCATAGCCTTCAAAGTTATTAATCCACACACCATATTTGCCCCCTGTGACAGAGCCGCCGCTGATAGTGATCGGGGCGCTGGTGGGAACGTCCCAAACGTTATAACCCGTAGTTGGGGTCCGTATGTCAGAGACAGCGCTCGGGATGTTAATCTCGTTACCGCTAACCGTCGCAGTTACAGAGTTTTCAATGCCACTGAGCAAAATACCATTCCACTTATCTGCGCCGGGATAATTCTCGGCCGTGATGGTGTTCGTTGCCAGGGTAAAGGGGCTGGCGGCACCCCATGTTGCATTGTGGAAGATGCCCAATCGCCAAACGCCGATCTGGTTATTACTGATACTGCTCGTCGTACC
This sequence comes from Anaerolineaceae bacterium, assembly GCA_028714615.1. Next base: position 1,843 of record JAQTMA010000386.1, read on the forward strand.
CGGGTTGGCAACATAGAAATTGCCAGTCTGGATGCCCGTGCGTACGCCGGTAATCACATTGTCGGTAATAGCGGCGTAGAAATTGAAAGAGACCACAACACCAATCCCCCAATTGTAATGAGCGGTTTCGCCCATGTTTTCAAAGCGATTATAGCGAATGTAGTTGTTTGAGGTGGCTTTTGGAGCGTTGGTATAATTACTAAAATCAATCCCTGTATAAGTGGAGTTCTTGAGAACGTTATTCTCCACCGTAATATCCCCAAAATTGGCGCCCAAAGTCCCATCACCCAGGATAATCTCGCAGGCATCCACATCGGCGCTCCCGATTTGAATGCCACTGGTCAGGTTGGGATTGTCGCCGTCAAAGGTGAACCCCTTGATGGTGATATTACTTGCACTTAAATTGGCCATCACCGTGCATTTACCAGAAGGATCTGGCCCGGATGTCGCTGGATGGAGAACTGCTTCACTGACGCGGGCGCCGGTGTTGGGGTTGATTGTGCTGTTCGGGCCAAGCAGCGTGATCGCCTTCTTGATAGTTAATTCTTCTATGTAGGTTCCCGCAGCTACGTTGACAGTTCCTGCGTCATCCACCAGGTCGATGCCCTTCTGGATGGTTTTGACGGCACAGGCGGGTTCAATGCTTACATTGTGGTCGACATCAACGGTGCCATTGCACAGTGCATTGTCGCCACCCGGCCGCACGTATGTGGTAAGGGCCGCGGCATGAGCATTTTGTGCGGGAATTACCAGTCCCATAACCAGAGATAGGAATACCACAGCCGAGAGGATAGATTTCACGAATAGTGATGGTAATTTTGCATGCATGGTTAATTCTCCTGAACGAAAGAAAGAGGTTGAATAATTCGCTTATTGAGTAGGAAATCACTCAATGCCCTACCTTTATTTCCGCTTCACCCCCTCCGCCCATTGTATTCATCGATCAGGCCCAACCTGCAATTAATAAATCCGTTAAGACCCCAGTTTACCAATTTCTTGTATCCTTTTGGAAAACGTCCAACCAGAGTGCAGAATCAGGTACCCATTCCTATCATTGTGGATATGAAATGGTAATTTTATTATATGGTATTGGTAATAACATTACACATAACAAATAGCACTGTTCTAGTGAGAAATGTAATAATACTAAACTGACCGAATTAGTTTATGATAGTGATTTACCTAACAGTTGTT
>JAQTMA010000387.1 GCA_028714615.1 Anaerolineaceae bacterium
GCATGGGGACGGGGCAATGAGGGAGAAAACAAAAACCAGAAATTGGAAATCAAAAATCAGAAATCTACAATCTACAATCAGGTGGTTTCTTCCTTCGGAGGAAGGGGCGGTAGGGTCCCGGTGCCCATGCGGTAGCCGAATCCTCTCACGGTCAGAATCAAGCGCGGATGGGCTGGGTCGAGCTCGACTTTTTGGCGCAACAAAAAGATATACCGGCGCACAGCAGTGCTGTTCTCTTCGCGGTAACTGCCCCACACCTCTGTGGCAAGGTCCGCCTCTGCGATGGCGCGACCTTGCCGGCGGGCCATGTACTCTAGCAGGCGGAATTCCGTGGGTGTGAGCGGGATGACCTGGTCAGCGCGCCTGGCCTGGCGCTTGTCCAGATCGAGCAGGATGTCGCCAAAGGAGAGCAGGTTGCGATCAGGCCCGCCGCGCGGTTGGCTACGGGCTAAAACCGCTTGTATGCGGGCGAGCAGCTCGGCCATACTGAAGGGCTTGGTGACGTAATCGTCCACGCCCAGACGGAATCCACGCAGCTTGTCCACCTCGGAGGTCTTTCCAGATACTAAAATCACCGGGACGTCCGACATTTCACGAATACGGGCACATACCTCCCAGCCATCCATTCCGGGCATCATCACGTCCAAAAGGATCAGGTCGGGGTGGTCGTGGTAAGCCTGACGGAGTGCTTCCGTTCCATTGGCGGCCTTCATCACGTGGTAGCCGTGATTGACCAGGTAATCGCCCAAGAAGCGCAGCAGGGTCGGATCGTCATCCACCAGCAGGATTTTCGAACTCATCGTGCTCCTGAACCTGGTTCAACCAGAATACGAAGCGGGCGCCGCCGCCGGGACGGTTTTCCGCACGGATATCACCGCCCATCACTTGCAGGAGCCGGCGCACAATGTAGAGACCTAATCCGTGGCCATATACATCCTGTGCGTCGCCTTTATGCGGGCGATAGAACTTATCGAAGATCAAGGGCAGAGACTCGACTGGGATTCCAGGACCACTATCTCGTATTTCCACTTCGAGTTTCCCGGGGGCCGCCAGACGGGCATTCACCTCAACCGGACTGCCTGGGGCATATTTTAACGCATTATCCAGCAAGTGTACGAAAACACTGTTCAGGGCGCGTTCGTCTGCAAGAACGAAGGGCATTGTGTCGGGGAATATCCAGACGATGCGTTCAAATCCGGGTAGATGCGCCATCTGGCGACGGACAGCCGAGATGACCGGTTCCAGCGCAACAGGCGAGGCATAAAAGGGCGCGTGACCGGCATCCAGCGCGGAAACGTCCAGGATGGTTTCGACGAAATTACTGAGACGGTGGGTCTCGGTTTGCACCAGGCTGAGCGCTTCAGCAACGCTGCCAGGGATCGAGGTTTGGTCGTCCAGAACCAACTCGATGCCGCTGCTGATATTGGTGAGCGGCGCGCGCAGCTCGTGGGAAACCATGGAGACGAAGTCGGTTTTCATCTCGTCCACACTTTGCAGCGTGCGGTTTTGCTGTTCGAGCTGGGCATAGGCGCGATGGAGACTGGCGGTTTTTTCGGCGACTAACTGTTCAAGATTCGTATTGAATACTTCGAGTTGGGCTTGCGCAGCCGCCACTTCTTCATATGCTTGCTGCAAAGTAACTTGCTGTTGTTTGGTTTGGGTCAGGTCGTGGGCGGTGCCGGCCAGGGATTTGTGCGCAACCCTACGCCACTGCATCGGTCGTAAGGCCAGTGAGGCTGGGAAGGTCGATCCGTCCTTCCGGAGCATAGCTACTTCTCCCGACCAACCCTCAACCATTCCGTCTCGGGAAAAGAGCTGATTGCCTATCTCCTCAACCAAGAAAGAACTCAATGAAGAGCCAGAAAGCTCTTCTTGCGAAGGATAACCGGTCACCTGGCAAAAGGCGGGATTTGCAAGAACGATGACTCCTTTTCGAGTGCAAATAAACGCAGGTTCGGCCAGGCTGTTGACCAGGGTAGCAAATTGGGCTTGTTCTGCCTCGCCGGCAGAGACGCCCTGCCGGAGGATCAATAAAACCAGGCAGAGAGCTGAGATCAAGGCCATCGTAATGGTAACCAACTCATTCAACTGCCATGAGAATAAGGTCATCCAAACCAGGATTATTGTCGAGGCGAGTGGCAATACATGATGAATTTGTTGTTTCAATAAGCTAATTCTGTTTTTATAGATTTCTTCATTTTGCCTGGTGGTATTTTCCAGAAAACCAGCTATTACCATCAATCCATATCCCGCGATATTACCAATATCCAGATAATCCAGGCCAATGGTTCCGGTTTGAAAGCTTTGGCTGGCGATACGAATGCTACTGATGGCAAATAAGGTCAAGGCTATGGCAAAGAAGAATAAGATAATTCCATGCTGCCGGTGTGAGTTTACTAGTAGCAGGTCAATTAAAACGAAGACGCTGCTGACAGCCACCCAGGGATAGATCACTGTCCAAAAAGGGACGAGGGAGTTATTCCTGATACTGCCAAGAATGGGGAAAATGGTTAAAAAGCCTGCAATGGTCGTCAAGGCTATGCTAGACACAATGATCTCGATACCGAGGCTGATCCAACCGGACGTTTGCTTAGGGTGCGGCAGGTAGTAGATTAATCCTGTCAATAAGGCAGGATAACCTGCCAGGGTTAATAGGCCTGCCAGACCAGGTAACTGACCACTCGCTGGATGGAAATGATCAATGAATAGCCGTAGGAAATCACCCAGCACCCAGAAGGAGACCCCTAATCCAATGGAAGACCACGTCCGTCTTATCCGGGTAGAAGGAGAGTGACGGTGGCAGGAAATGGCAATGCTGATCACAGCACAGGCCGGGAGGAATTGTCCAGACCAGGAAACCCAACCCGTTAATTCGCCAGGTAAGATTCCTGAAAGGATGAGAAACATAATCAGGAAACAATAGAGGATAACCAGCAAAATCCCCACGGTTTTAATGGGAATATTGGTAGCATTCACTTGCTTGTGTCTATCCATAATCCCATTCTACATCGACCTGTCCTGTTATTCATGGAAA
>JAQTMA010000388.1 GCA_028714615.1 Anaerolineaceae bacterium
TCCATCATCATGACAATACGCCATCCATGGTTGGCAGGTGGATTGCTATAAAGATATACGGGAAACACCCGATCATTGTGCAATTTGGGAATCGCCTGCTGAATTATAGCTCAAGAATAACCGGACGCACCATCAAATGAACCGGACCCTGTTCCGCCCTGCTTTGCCGGATTTCGCGACGTGGATCGCGTCATGATAACCATTATCCCCTACCAAGAAAAATGGCCTGGTGAATTCCAAAGGGTCGCCTTAGCGCTTCGCCAGGCGCTGGGTACGTTGGCCTTGCGTATCGATCATATCGGCTCGACCTCCGTACCCGGGTTGTCGGCCAAGGATGTCATTGATATTCAAATTACAGTATCTGCCCTCGACGATCAAGTTATTTCGGTTATGACCGCCCTCGGCTATACCCGCCCCGAAGGTATTTGGCGAGACCACCGTCCGCCATATTGGGTTGGTGTGGAGACCGATTGGGATAAACTGTTTTTCAAACCACCTCCGGGCCAGCGCAGCACGAATACGCATGTGCGTGTGCTGGGACGAGCCAATCAGCGCTATGCGCTTTTATTCCGTGATTACTTGCGCGCCCATCCTGCCAGCGCCGAGGCCTATGCCGAGCTAAAACGCCGGTTGGCGCAGAATCTGGCAGTCTCTGCCATGTATCCCGAAGTGAAAGACCCCGCCGTAGATCTCATTTATTTCGCTGCTGAAGATTGGGCAAAGGCGACGCAGTGGCAACCCGGATTGCCGGATGCATAAAGAATCGGCCTATCCAGATGCTGCCTTGGTTTTTCGCCATTCCCCTCAAGATCAGGTACGGGTCATCGTGAGGCTGGCAAGGGCAGCCTGCAAGCGGCGAGGCATGAAGCGGGTACTGAATGCCAACAGGTTGTTCAGTAAGCCCGGCACCACACTGGCGCGGCGACGCAACATGCTCTCGATGCCAATGCGCGCAACCGTCGAGCTATCCATCATCATGATGCGTTGATAAAGGCTGGGCGACTGCCCCGCGACTTTAAGAAATTCTGTAGCTGTGACCCCCGGCGAGATAACGGTAACGCTGACGCCGCTGTGGCGTAACTCGTAATTAATGGCTTCTCCCAGGCTGAGTACGTAAGCCTTGGCGGCAGAATAGGCGGCATAGGTGGGCGAGGGCTGGTATGCGCCCACCGAGGCCACCTGGAGAATGTAGCCCGACTTCTTATCCAGCATCTCCGGCAAGAACAGCCTGGTCATGTTCGTCAAGGTGATAATGTCCAGATCCAGCATGGCTTTTTGGCGTTCCCAGGGCAACTCGGTAAATGCGCCGTAGAGGCCGAAGCCGGCGTTATTAACCAGGACGTCGACATGGGTGCCCTGGGCGTGGAGCTGATCATAAAGCTCCTGGGGCGCGTCCGGAATAGCCAGGTCTTGCGAGATGGTCTGCACGCTGACGCCATATTTCTTTTCGATTTCCGTTGCTACTGCCTGTAATTGGTCCTCTCGGCGCGCGACCAGAATCAGGTTCGCGCCTCGCGAAGCCAGTTGGCGGGCAAAATCGGCGCCGAGGCCTCCTGAAGCTCCGGTAACCAGGGCGGTGCGATGAGAAAGCTCAAGTTTGTTCATTCTTTCCTCGTATTTCCATAATAGAGACCTGTTAAGAGCCGGCATGCTATTTGACGCAGCGCGGTATTTTCATCGTAATTGTGTTACTTTGTGTTTAATAGTCGAAAATAAGAATAACTTCCCCCTGGTTACACAATTGAATCATTTTGATGATTATGCTAAGATGTCTAAACAACGATAATTGTATATGTAAGTGACCACAAAATTATTTTACCGCCAAGATATTCAATCAATTCATTGAAGGGATCAAATAAGCGGGAGGCGATGTAGAACTATTCTACACCAGCCGCCTGAAAATTAGGCCATGCGCCTGTGGAATGATGCACTGCTGGTACGATCGTCCCGGGGAATGTTGTGTCCATGATGACATGCAATTACTTTATCCAAAACTGAAAGCTGCTGATGTTCTCCTTTTAGCAACCCCGGTATATATTCCATTGCTGGGTGAGATGCAAAATGTGATTAACCGGTTATGTCCATTAATTGAGCCTTTTTTGGAGAAACGCCAAGGGCGTACACGAGCCAGGTTTCGGAAGGATGTCAATATCCAAAAGATCGTGCTTGTTTCAACAAGCGGATGGTGGGAAAAAGAAAACTTTGACACCCTTGTTCGCATCGTCAACGAACTTGCAGAAGATGCGAGCGTTGAATTCGCAGGAGCACTTCTCAGGCCGCATGCCTTTATTATCAGAGGAAGAACGAAGCTCAGATACAACCAGGCTCTCTGAGAGCCATAATTCTTCATATCCAAGCTGAGGAGCGCCAACCCTTGCTCCCGGCTCACGCGGAAAAGCCAATCAAGAAACAACCTGTTCAGGTACAAATATGCATGAGGATAGGGTACCTTCTCTTCTACTACTGGGGACGTTCACTATTATCCTGGATGGACAGACTGTTGAATCTGGGCTATGGACCAAAACCCAGGCGCTTCTGGTTTATCTTGTATTAGAACCAGGTATTCCTCACCGGCGGGATACATTGGCGGGGCTACTATGGCCAAACAAGTCCAATGAAATCGCGCTGACGAGTCTACGCCAGGCGATTAGCCAGTTACGGAAAACATTCCCTTCTTTCGATCAATACCTGCAGATCACACCGCGCACCATTCAATTCAGAAACGAAAGCCAATTTCGTTCGGATGCGGCTCAGTTTCTTCACCTGGTGGAACTTTGCGAGGAACACATCCATGCTGCGCGAGTGGTTTGTGCACAATGTATCGAGAGGTTGGAACAAGCCATTCACCTTTACCAGGGACCTTTATTGGCCGGATTCTTTTTGAAGGACGCACCCGAATATGAAGACTGGCTGGCGTTGGAAAGACAATCTTGCGAAAAAATAGCCGTCGCGGCCCTCACAGACATGGCGGAATACTATC
>JAQTMA010000389.1 GCA_028714615.1 Anaerolineaceae bacterium
GGACTTGACTTCTTGCTCAGCCCAGTTTTGGAACTTGATGGTCGACGCGCATTTGAAGTACGTCTATCTGCACCAAGGGCTGGGGTCGCTCCAACCGGATGCGCTGCAGTCGTGCGCCGACGTCTACCCGCTCTACCACCAGGGTAAGGTGTGGATATTCCGGGTGAAGTGATCGGGGATGGCTGTTTGTCGGCCGCGAGAAGCCTCGACCAACTTTAAGACCTCTTCTATCGGGCTGGCTTCACCCTCACGCTCATAACCACGGCCACCGAAGTCCCGGTGTTTCATGAAGTGTGGGAGTGCTCTTTCCGGTACGACCGAGCGCTCGCGTAGAGGCGGGAATTCAGCATACGTAGCTAAGGAACCTAAAACATATTTGGACAAATATTGTCCTTGGGGGAACGCGAATCCGCTCACCACCGTGAATTGGAAGCCAGCAACCCAGGTAATTTCCAGGTCGTGGCTTAATGTAGCGGTGATGACGCCCCCGCGTGGCGTCTGTTCTATAGCGGTGATGACGCCCCGCTGTAGCGTCTGTTCTATAGTGGTAGAGACGCCCCGCTGGGGCGTCTGTTCTATGGCGGTGATGACGCCCCGCTGGAGCATCTGTTCTATAGTGGTGATGACGCCCCGCTGGGGCATCTGTTCTATAGCGGTAGAGACGCCCCGCTGTAGCGTCTGTTCTATAGTGGTAGAGACGCCCCGCTGGGGCGTCTGTTCTATAGTGGTAGAGACGCCCCGCTGGGGCGTCTGTTCTATAGCGGTAGGGGCTGTCTCAAAAGGGAGGCAGCCCCTTCCGGATTAAAACAGAATATGATTCAATAGAGGGTATGACAAAGAAGAGTAAGGTACCGGTGTTCAAAGAGTATAGGATGGGGCAGATCGTACTGCTGCCGCTGGATTTAGAAGAAGAGATTGAGCCCAACCACCTGGTGCGGGTGGTGAATGCGTCGATAGAAAAGATGGATTTAAGCGGGGTGTATGCCCAATATGCAGGAGGCGGGACCTCGAGCTACCATCCGAAGATGCTGCTAAAAGTGCTGATCTATGCCTACAGCCAGCAGATCTACTCGTCGCGGAAGATCGCCAAAGCACTCCGGGAGAATATTTATTTCATGTGGCTGAGTGGGAATAATCATCCAGATTTTCATACCATCAACCGGTTTCGAGGGGTGGTGGTGAAAGAGACGATCAGCGATATCTTTGAAGGGGTACTGGGGATCTTGATCGAAGGCGGGTATGTGAAGTTGGAGAATTACTCTGTGGATGGCACCAAGCTGGAGGCGAACGCCAGCAAGTATAGCTTTGTCTGGGCGAAGAATGCGAAGCGCTACAAAGAACAGGTGCAGGCGAAAGTGGCCCAAGTGCTGGAGGAGATCGAGCAGATCAATGCGGCGGAGGATGCCCAATATGGCGAGGGCGACCTGCCCGAACGAGGCGGAACGAAGCCAGTAGATGCGGTGCAACTCGAGCAGAGGATCAAAGAACTGAATGAGCGGATACGGCAGAAGGCAAAGACCGCAGAGCCAGAACCCCCATCCAACCCAACCGAACCAGCCCAGGCCATCCGTGAACCCATCAGTACAGAAAGCCAACCAATCGCAGAGCAGAGCGAGACGGAACCCAGCCAGGAGACGAAAGCCAAACCGAAGGGTGGCAAAGGCGGAAGGCGACCTAAGTCAAAAGTCCAACAACTGGCTGATGGGATCCAGCAACTAACCGAAGATTATCTGCCACGGCTGAAGAAGTATGAGACCCAAGAAGCCATACTGGACGGACGCAACAGCTATGCCAAGACCGATCATGACGCCACCTTCATGCGGATGAAAGAAGATCATATGAAGAATGGCCAGCTGAAGGCAGGCTACAATATTCAAACCGGCACCGAGGATCAATTTGTGGTGGGTTTCAGTGTGCACCAGCGTCCTGGTGATCCAGGCTGCTTGATCCCCCATTTAGAAGAAACCAAGCAGCAGCGGAAGGGCCGCCAACCCAAGAATGCGATTGCCGACAGCGCTTATGGCAGTGAGGAAAACTATGCCTACCTGGAAAAGGAAGGCATCGCCGCGTATGTCAAGTACAACACCTTCCATCAGGAAACCAAACCCCGCCACAAGCCCAATCCTTTTGCCGCCGAGGAGCTGCCCTATAATAAGGCCCAGGATGTCTTCACCTGTCCCAACGGCAAGCTACTTCGCTACAAAGCCACGCATCGCTACCACTCGGATAACGGCTTTGAAAGTGAACGCAGGTTGTATGTCTGCGAAGATTGCAGCCAGTGTCCCCTCAAGCAGCAATGTACCAAGGCGGAAGGCAATCGCCAGATCAAAGTGAGTTTCCGCCTGTGGGAGATGCGGGCCAAGGCCAAGGAAAAGCTGTTAACCGAGCAGGGAACCGCACTCCGTAAACAGCGCTCCATTGATGTCGAAACCGTTTTTGGGCGCATCAAACAAGATTGGGGCTTCCGCAGATTTCTTTTGCGGGGTCTGGAAAAAGTAAAAACCGAGTGGGGCTTGCTCTGCATCGCCCATAACTTAGCAAACCTGGCGGTCGCCTGACCGCCAGGTTTTTTGCCGTTTTTCTTTTCATGCTTTTCTTATCAACGGGAGCTGTCTCATTTCACTTTTGAGACAGCCCCGCTGGGGCGTCTGTTCTGCGTCATAATCAGGAGACCACCTCCTGATCTACCCCCGATTCGCTTGGGAGACGGATTTCATCACTCTTTCTCGCGCAGAGGCGCTGTGGCGCAGAGAAAAATCAATTTTTTATTGGCCTCATTACTTTGTTGCCCATTGCCTCATTTTCCACGCCTGATTCCAGGAATGGTGTACAATTTTATGGTTTGAGGGGTTAGCGTAGGATTTACCCAGGTAACGCCTACGGAATGCAATTTATCCATTTATTGTGAAATTTGCCACCTTCATTCTCTTGTGATATACTTTGCTCGTTTAGAAATCTGACCAATATTG
>JAQTMA010000390.1 GCA_028714615.1 Anaerolineaceae bacterium
GGCCGTCCACCATGGGCAAAGAGAAATCGGCGCCGGTCATGGCATTTTCCAATAACAATATTCGTTTGTAGCCATTGACCTCAAACCGGTTCCCGGCCAGAGTCACCTGGCTGTCAGCGCCAGAGATGGAGATTGGGTAATCGGATTCGCCTGGATTGCCGCTGCCGGCGAAAATGGAATTCCGAATAGAAGCAGAAGCATTCTCCACTTTTACCGTGGTGTCTGCTACCTGTGCGTTTTTATTGTTGGTGATGGTCGCAGTATTGACCGCCAGACGACCATTCGCATCAACCCACAGGCTGGGAAAAGGGCCGTGGTCGGGATAGCCCTGGCCGCGCCCGGCGTTTTCAATGCGCACCTGGTACAGCTCAGCCGCGCCGCCGTGGATGTAAATCCCGCCCCAGGAGGCTGGGCTGGTATCGGAGGCGGATTCAAATACCACCGGGTCCTCGGCGCTGCCCATCGCTTGTAGCTGTCCCTGGATTTTAAGGTAAATGCCCTTGCCCCATGGGCCAGCGACGCCTCGCACGTGCGTCCCCGGTTCCAGGGTCAATTGGCCGGTGGGCTGCTGGGTATAGGTGTAATCCGCGTAAGGGATGCCGACATCGTAACCCAGCAAGCCGGCCTGTGGGCGGAGGGTGTTGATGGTGGCAGCCAACCCATCCGAGCCGAGCAGGACGGCATTTATCCAATTGCCGGAAAACGTGTTACCCACCATCTCCAGGCGGCTCTGCTGGCCGGACACGCGCATGGCATAAAGTCCAGCGCCGGCTCCGGCAGGCAGGTTATCTGCGATGGTATTTCTGGTGAGAATGGCAACGCCATTTACCACCATCAAGGCGCCGTCACGGTAATTCGCAGCGGCGGTGATCAGGTTGGCCACCCGGCTATCGCTCAATTCCAGGCGAGCTCCATTATCCACCACAAGGTTGGACTGGTAGATATTGGCCAGCCCTGGAGCACCGCCATGCAGGATCTGGGCGTGGCCTATCTGGGCCAGCCCGGCTGCGCCGCGCACTAGCAACCCGCTCCACCCGTAGGCCGGATCGGTGGCATCCAGGGTTATTTTCTGTGCTTCACTGCCCTGGGCCAGCAACTTGCCTTCCACCACCAGCGCCACACCACGACCCCAATCGCCGTGGCGGGCCAGAAAGGTGACGCCCGGGTTGAGTGTGAGGGTCTGGCTGGCGGGGACAGTCCAGTCTCCGCGAAGTTCGTACGCATCCAGGCCGGTTTGGGCAGGCAGGGTGAGAGCAGCCTGGGTTTTCATCGGGTTATTCTGAAGCAGGATGCGGTTAAGTTTGTTGTTGGCGAAGGTGTTTCCGGCCAGGGTGAGGTGGATGCCGGGGCCATCCAGAAAAATGGGGTAGTAGAGAGCGGTGACATTGGAAACCGCATTATCTTCAAAGCGCGTGTTTTGAACGGAGAGGTTTAGAGTCTCGCTATCATTGGCGCTATAAGCAGACACGACACCGTCAAATACGTCGCCGTCGACGGGAGCGTTGGCGTGGAAGGAACTGTCAGTGATGGTCAGCGAGCCGCCGGCCTGAATGCACACCGTGGCATTGGGATTATTGGGGCACATAAAACCGCCGCCCCCGCCGCCGTAACGTACCTCCACGTTTGTGAGGGTGGCAGCGCCCCCCTGAACCTGAATGCCACCCCATTGGGATGGGGCGCTGTCGGCTTTCGAGGTGAAGATGATTTTACTTTCCGCCGTTCCCACGGCATTCAGGGAGCCCTGCACAATGATTCGTCCGGTTTGGCTCCAGGCGCCATTGTTATAGGACCCGACGATCACTCCCGGCTGGATGGTGAGGGTTTTGCCGGCGGGGATGGTGACCGTGCCGTTGACGTAGTGAGGGTTGCCAGCCGGAGTCCAGGTTTCGTCACCGGTCAGCGAGCCGGTATGCTCAGTCCCGTCGAGCCGGGGAGCAGCCTGCACCGCTTGGGAAGGGAATATACTCCCCAACAAAAAAGCTGCCAGGATCAGCCAGCAGGGTAAAGACATATTGCAGAACGAGGATTTCTTCATCAGGTTTCTCCAAAACGAGGATTACAGTACACTGAATAGATTTTTGGTCGGGTTATTTTGCTCCGCATGAAACGAGTTCGATTTCGAATTGTGCTGCCTTTATTGGCAAACCTTCGACTTCATCTCACCGGTAGAGTAACTCTACAAAATAGGATTGCCATTCGATTGCCAAAAATGGGTGAAACCCACATCTTTTTGGATGAATAAAAAGATGGGTCGGGAGACAAGACCATCTCCAACCCATCCTTACCTGGCGGGAATTAACCTAGACCTTATTTGCCCTTGAACCGTTCTCGTACCTGCACATAGAGCTGCTGGAGTTCTTTTTCTGGTACGATACCCAGCTCTATCTTAAGCTTTTTCTCTAGCCGTTGGTAGAGCCGGATGGCGGTGGTCCGCTCGCCCAATTCCAGAGCAGCGCGCATGCCCAGCGCTACCGCCTGTTCCTGCCAGGCATTCTGCTGCAGCGCCCGCTGCGCCAGGTCAAGGCAGGCCGCGGCATCTCCGGCGTGCAGCCGTTCCTCTGCCCGAGCCAGCAATGCCTGTTCGTACCGGTCTGAGAGATGTTGCCGGAGGGCAAGGGTCCACTCGGAATAGCAGTACGTGGGCAGATACTCCCCCTGATAGATTTCGATTGCCTTCTCCCAGGCTTTATTTTGCACACACTGATCAAAATCAAGAAAATCAATTTTTGAGCCAGGCGGGAGGATCAACGTGACCCTTTCTTCGTTCACTTCCAGGTAACGGCAAGGGAAGCGCCGGTCAGGTAAATCCGGCTCGAGCACGCGGCGTAGGGCTGATATGGCGTGATGGTAGAAATCCACAGCCGCACAGGGTTCTTTTTGAGGACACATGGCTTCAGCCACTGCCTCCGCAGATAGGCTGTATCCGGGGCTGGAGAGGAGCAGCGCGAGCAATTCCCCTGCGC
>JAQTMA010000391.1 GCA_028714615.1 Anaerolineaceae bacterium
GGGTATCCTGGCGATGCCAACCGGATATGTGCTCTCCTTGATCTTGATCTATATCATCAACCAGCGCTCCTTCGGTTGGACGTTACAGCTAGCGCTCCAACCGATTCATTTCCTGCAGGGGCTGCTGGTGGCGTTGATCGCCGCGCTGCTGGCGGGTATCTACCCGGCGTATAAGTTAGGCCGCATGGTGACCTCAGAGGCGATTCGCTATGAGTAAGATGATCGCTTACCCGTCAGGGTGATTTACCTCAAAGGGTATTGAACGCTACAGAGAAAAACTTGACTATGAAATGGGTATTAAGGTTACTATTGGTTTTCGTGATCGTTGCGGGAAGCGCAGCGAGCTATCGAGCGCTAAACCCCCCGAAAGACACCCAGCTTCAAGCGAGTCTGGTGGCGCTGCCGGTGAGCGATGCCGGTTTCTTGCGGGTGGAAGGCCCACAAGCGTTGGCCTTTCCGCAAGACCTCGGTCCGCACCCGGATTACCAGGTAGAATGGTGGTATTACACCGGGAATCTGGATTCGGCCGATGGACAACATTTCGGTTACCAACTGACCTTCTTCCGTCGTTCGATTGCGCCTCCAGCAGATGTGGCCGCGCGTCCCTCAACCTGGGCAACCAACCAGGTCTACATGGCTCATTTTGCCTTGACGGATGTGGCTGGGCAGCGTTTTCTGTCTTTCGAACGGCTGCAGCGCGGCGCAGCCGGGTTGGCCGGTGCCGAATCCGAGCCGCAGTTCCGCGTCTGGCTGGAGGATTGGTCGATTCAGCTCGAGATGGATGGAAAGTTCCAGCTTCATGCCGCCCAGGATGGATTAGCATTGGATTTGGAGCTGCAAGATGCGAAAGGTATCACCCTTGAAGGTGACCGTGGCTTCAGTCAGAAAGGATCCGAACCCGGGAATGCCTCGACTTACTTCAGCCAGACCCGCCTGGAGACCCGTGGGACCGTCCAGATTCAGGGACAAACCGATCGAGTCAATGGCCTCAGTTGGATGGACCACGAATTCTCAACTAGCGCGCTCGGTCACGGGCAGGTTGGTTGGGATTGGTTCGCCTTGCAGTCGTCGGATGGGTCCGAGTTGATGATCTATAATCTCCGCCAGGGTCAGGCTGGGCAAGATCCGTTCTCGGGTGGGACCTACATAGCCGTGGATGGGAAAACGCAAACCCTGAAACCCGTAGATTTCAAAATACGGAATTTGGCGAGCTGGATGAGCCCACACACCGGGGCAAATTATCCCTCTCGGTGGCAGGTCGATATACCGGTGTTGGGGTTGTCACTGGATGTGGAGCCTTACCTGGCAGACCAGGAGAACCGATTGAGCTTTACCTATTGGGAAGGTGCGGTGCATTTCAAAGGGCAGCACGACGGTGTCGCAGTGACCGGAGTAGGATACGTGGAGTTGACCGGGTATGCAGGCTCGTTGCATGGGAAGGTTTACTGATGGTATGCGATAGAAGATGCGTATAAATAGTTCTATGTTGCCAACGTTTATGGTTGGATCGGTTCCGGTTTATGGCGATCTCATTTTAGCGCCGATGGATGGAATCACGGACCTGCCGCTGCGCGTCATGCTGCGCGAGATGGGCTCGGCCATGAGCTATACCGGGTTTATCAATGCCATCAGCGTGGTCAACCATGACACCCACACCGACCCGGTCCTGGCATACGAGGAGATCGAACGACCGGTCGTCTTCCAGCTTTTCGACGACAGTCCCGAACGCATGCTGCAAGCAGCCTTGATGTTGCTTGAGCGCAACCCGGATATCATCGATGTCAACATGGGCTGCAGTGCCAAAACCGTCGCTGGGCGCGGTGCGGGCGCAGGTCTCCTGGTGGAGCCCCACAAAATCGAGCGCATATTCAAGCTGCTCACCCGCAACCTGGACGTACCCATCACCGGGAAGATTCGGTTGGGGTGGGACGACGAGAGTCGCAACTACTTGCAGGTGGCGAAAATCATCGAGGAGAATGGGGGTAAGCTCGTAGCCGTACACGGGCGCACCAAGAAGCAGGGTTACACCGGCCTGGCCGATTGGACGCCAATTGCCGAAATCAAGGCAGCGATCTCCATCCCGGTCATTGGCAATGGAGACGTAACTCGTGTGGCGGATATCCAGGCCATCCAGACCCAAACGGGGTGCGACGCTGTGATGATAGGACGCGGGGCATTGCTAAATCCATGGCTTTTCCGGCGATTGGACCGCGAAGAGGTGCCCCCAGCGGAGGTCTTCCGGGTAATCGTACAGCACCTGGAGCGCAGTCTTGCGTTTTACGGTGAAGAACGGGGATTGGTGCTATTCCGCAAGTTCACCTCCCGCTACCTCTCACCTTATGATATGGAACGTGACGTCAGAGGACAATTAATGACTTGCGAAGAGAAAGGCACTTTTTTGGAGTTGGTTCAGCGGGTGCTAATCGATCCCATCCGGGTGTAGACCGGACCACACAGCGGGAATAACCTTGCAGTGACCATTCCTTACGATTTCGATCTTGGTAGTAGGGAAATCCCTAGCTTGACAATGATTCTCGAGGGTTGGTACTATATTCTTGCCGTTAACTAACTCTTATAGGAGAATGCCATTGTCCACAAAGCGTTATGAAACCCGGTGGATTACTGTTTTTATTTATGGGAATGGGAAATTTCGCATTATATCGGATGGATTGGTCAACAGTGGAGAATGGTGTTCCAGTGAGTTAGAGAACCAGATGAACCAGTTGAATCAGGAAGGGTGGCAGATGGTCAGCTCCGTCGATCGGAAAGATTGCGGAAAACCATATCCTGCGATCGACTTATATTTTCGGCGCGAGAAGCAGCGGCCGAATCCGCCCGCTGAACCGGACGCATCCTCGGAGAAGGCCGATCAAACGGAATAATCGAAAGGAAAATGGCTGAA
>JAQTMA010000392.1 GCA_028714615.1 Anaerolineaceae bacterium
GTCAAGCTGGAAGCCAGATTGCCGCTCCCGAAGATGAAAACATCTTTCCCGGGTTCCCCTTTGAGCCTGGATACTTCTCCGGCGGCATCCGTTTTTACCAGCCGGGTATTGTCCCAGTCAGCCTGGTTCAGCGTCCTTGAAAATACAGTTTTGGGGATGGTATTCATCAGGTCCGCGACGATGGGATCGTCGTGCACTGCCGCTGGGGTCGGCCAGTAACCGGCCATGAGCTGATAGGTCACCCGTCCAAATATCAAGCCACCTGCGGTGTGCAATTGCTGGACGGCAAAATCGTTGAACTCCTCGTCCACCTTGTGCCAGTCGATATTTCCATCTGGTCCGGCGAAGAAGCCATCCAGTGTTATCATATTGAATAGAATGATTTTTCTCATATGTGTTCCCCTTATGTTTTCCTGATCAGACAGGAGGCGGCCAATAAATGAACTATCTAACCTCCCCCTGAAACGGTTGACACACCGATTATTGCTCATTCGTTCTGTTTTATCAAGTGGAATTCTGATGAATATTCTATGTACTGCCCGGATAAAGTCTACCCACGGCTATATTTGCATGTAGAAACTGTCTGCCAATTGCGCCAAATTAACAGACTATATACATATGAGCTTGTAGTGCGCACTTTAGTGCTCCGGGATTCGATTTACAAAAACGTAAAGCTATTCTCCGCCCTCTAATTTTTCCAAATCAGCGAGGTCTTGAAGCCGGCCAGATGCCCTCTTGTTTTTCTTCAGGCTCTCCAGGTCAATGAAGTTCACGACGATATCCATAATCTCGACTTCCCGTTTCGCTGAATAGCAGGATTCGAAGGTCACACCGGGTACAGAAGTCAGAATATCGATCTGATTAGGTGGATAACCGATCTGGATAATTTGATCTTCTTCAAGGAAGTCTTCCGTTTTCAAGCCAAGCGAGCCGAAGCCAAAACCCTGCAATGCCTCTACCAGGTGATCGGCATTGGTAGACGTCCGATCAATCCAGATATCCAAATCTTTCGTGTACCGCGGATATCCATGATAGGCGACGGCGTATCCCCCCACAACCAGGTATCTAACCTGGTTGGCGTTTAATGATGCGATAAACTCTTTGAAGTCCTGGTTGAACATCGTTTTTCCATTGGTGATATTCTTGACGGATCTCTTCGAGCGCAGCCAGGCGTGCTTGATCGGGTTGGGCGCGCCAATACGTGACGTCGGAATCCGGTTGATAGAGGTTCTTCTTGATTACAACTTGAACGATTGCACGGGACTTCATAAGAGTTGCCTCGCTTGTAAAAGAATTATACATCACGCTGGTAACCTGCGCGTTTCAAGTTGCTTTTTCCCCGCTCTCGTCTTATACTGGTTACATCCGGCAATAAAGCATTTTCGATTGTTAATTGTTGATTGCTGATTGCTGCGTGCTGATTAAAGCCTTATCCGCTAATTACCCAAAGTATAAAAACCACTATTTCAAATGTTATTTAAAATTTGTTTGATTAGCGGATAAATTTCTAGGATCTTCAACACTTGGACCGCACGCACACTTGCCCCCCGGCACAGTCCGGCCAGGACGGTATGGTGGGCAGTGCCGGGGAGTGCAGGTGTCAGAATTCAGAAATCAGAAATCTAAAATCTAAAATTCAGGGAGGCGTTATGACGATGGATCCTCGCACAACCGAACAGCTCCAACAAGGTTTCAAAGTATTGAACCGCTTCATGGTGTCATTATTTCGGCTTGGTTTGGGTCCCTGGGTGAACCTGTGGCCGGAAGTTGGCGGCCGCATCATGGTGATCACCCACACGGGGCGGCGCAGCGGTATTAAGCGGTACAACCCGGTCAATTACACCATCATGAACGGCGATGTCTATTGTGTGGCGGGCTTTGGCTCTATCTCGGACTGGTACCGCAACCTGCGCGCCAACCCCCGTGTGGAGATCTGGCTGCCGGATGGCTGGTACGCCGGCCTGGCGGAAGACGTCACCGGTTGCCCCGAACACTCCCTCCTGATGCGCCAGGTGTTGATTGCCAGCGGTTTTGCCGCTCGCGTCGCTGGCATCAACCCGCAAACCTTCTCCGACGAAGCCCTGGTGAAAGCCACCGCCGATTATCGCCTGGTGCGCATTCACCGGACGGCCGAGCGCACTGGCCGGGACGGTCCAGGTGAGATGGCCTGGGTATGGCCGCTGGCCACATTCCTGCTCCTGCCGCTGGTATTGCGTAAAAAGCGCAATCGTCGGGATCGCTGATGGAAGCCTGGAAAACCGAACTCAACGCGGATGCTACCGGCTGGCTGCTCGAAGAAGACAACCCATCCGTGCGGTATTTCGCCCTGAGGGACCTGCTGGAGCGGCCGCCGCTCGATCCGCTCGTATTGCGCGCCCAAGCCAAACTCATGGAGCTTGGCCCGGTTCCCAAGATGCTCACACACCAACAGGCAGGCGGGTACTGGGGTGAACCCAAAGATTTCTACGTACGGAGCAAGTATCGCGGTACAGTATGGACATTAATCATCCTGGCGGAGCTGGGGGCGGATGGGGCTGATCCACGTCTGCAGGTTGCTGCGGATTTCATCCTCGCCGCCTCCCAAGACCTTCAGAGTCGGGGTTTCGCTTACCGTTCGGGGGGTCTGAATGGCGGGGATCACAATAGCGTCATCCCTTGTCTGACGGGGAACATGCTTTTCTGCCTGGTACGCCTGGGGCGCCTGGCCGATCCGCGCGTGCAGGCAGCGATTGAGTGGGTGTTGCGTTACCAGCGCCTCGACGATGGAGACCGGCCTGCACCGCAGGGTTGGCCATATAGCGTCTATAAGAATTGTTGGGGCCGGCATACCTGCCACATGGCGGTTGTGAAAGCCTTGAAAGCTCTGGCGGAGATCCCGGCGGACCAGCGTTCGGAAGACGC
>JAQTMA010000393.1 GCA_028714615.1 Anaerolineaceae bacterium
TCCATCTACCCAATTTCTGGGGTAATTAATCCATACGTACCATCTCGGCGGCGGTAAAGCACATTGATCGCATCGTTGTCCACGTTATAGAATACGAAGAAATTCTCATGACCAAGCAGTTCCATCTGTTCCACGGCCTCCAATTCGTCCATTGGCACCAGGTGAAAACTCTTCCGCTTGGCGATAACCGGCCCTTCGGCTGCTTCTTCCGCCTCCAGGGGTTCGGCTACGATCTCCGCTACTGTCGTCCCGTCCCCGCGGCCGCGTTGCCGTTTCCCCTTGAAACGTTCCATCTTGCGCTGCATTTTATCGACTGCGGCATCAATTGCCTCAAAAATATCGTTCGCCCGTTCTTCCGTGCGCAAGATCGCTCCCTTCCCACGGACCGTAATCTGGGCTACCTGCCGGTCAGCCGCATTGCGGGCTGCCTTCTCATATGCCAGGTCTACGCGTGTTTCTTCGATTCCACCCATGAATTTGTCAAGCTTGGAAACCTTTTTCATGACGTAGTCGTTGATTCGCTCGGTCACTTCCAGATTCTTCGCGAACAATTCAATTTGTTCTTGCATAGGTTCCTCCTGACGAAGATTTGTCTCCCATTTTACCATTTCACTGGGATCAAGGAAAAGTATTTAGGTGTTAATTCACCAATTTCAGCCACCTAATTCTGGCGCACCGCGCGCGCCAGGGTTAACCCATAGACCACCACGGCGCCTGCTTTCAATAACGCTTCGGCGCAAGCTCCGATCGTCGCGCCAGTCGTTGCAACATCATCGATTACAAGCACCTTTTTCCCAGCAACGATCCGAGATTCAGCCGCGAATGCTCCAAGGACATTCCGATGTCGTTCCTCAGCGGTTAAATTGATTTGGGATGCGGTTTCCCGCACCCGTTGAAGTGCTTTTGACGAATAGCGAATGCCGTGCGCCAACGCGACCGGGTAAGCCAGTAATGCTGATTGGTTATAACCCCTCTCGCGGTAACGCCCCTGGCTCAGCGGCACGGGTGTCACCAGGTCTACCCACCAACCAAATTCGTTCAATCGCTGGATCAAAGCATTACTTAACGCTTCCCCCATACTCATGTTATTCCGATATTTGAGACGATGTAGTGCCTCGCGGCATGCTCCTTCAAATACGGCATGCGATCGCATGCATGCAAATAATGGGACAGTCGTTTGGCAATTTGGGCATAACCTCCCCAGGTGGTATACATCCCCACAGCATTCGCAAATCCCCTTGTCCAACCGTTGCACGCGCTGTTGGCACTCGGTGCAGAACCTTTGTCCTACCTGCCCGCAACCAACACAGGTAGGTGGGTAGATGTAGTCCAATAATCGCCAAAAGCTTCGATACGCCAGGTAAGCTGGGCGCCCAATGGAGCCAGCTCGGTTCACCGGGATACCCCCCTCGATTTAGAACATTCCGCCGAGAACAGAATGCATCAACTTTAGCGCTGCTGGGGTTAGCAATACAATCATCAGCGATGGAAAGATCAATAATCCCATGGGAATCAGCATTTTGATGGGTGCTTTATGCGCTTCCTCTTCAGCATGTTGCCGCCTCTTCATTCTCATTTGATCGGCTTGAATTCTGAGCACTTTCGCCATGCTGACGCCGAGTTGTTCGCTTTGGATCACTGCCGCGCAAAAACTGGTCATCTCCGCAATACCAATTCGTTCGGCCATGTCGCGCAAGGCCTCCCGGCGAAGTTTTCCCAATTGAACTTCGCGGAGAACCCGTCCAAACGCAAGGGCTAGCTCATTTTCCCATTTCTCTGTCACTTTCGCCATCGCCGCATCGAAGCCCAACCCCGCTTCAACACATATGGTGAGCAAATCAAGCGCATCTGGCATAGCCCGGCGAATGCCTTTCTGTCTCTTATTGATCGTTGAAGTCAGGTAGAGTTCGGGCAGGAAGAACCCCAGTAAAACGAAAACGGTGACAATCAGGAGCTGCCGGCCTAATGCCATCTTTTGCGGTGCAACGGAGAATACCAGCAACAGTAGCGCACCAAAACCAAAACCTGCGATGAACCTTAATGCTAAGAATATGGTTGGATCCAACCCACCCGGATTACCGGCCAGTTCCAATTTCTTCTGGGTCGAACGAACCGCGTTTACTGGGGTGAATTTAACTGCTAGCTGGCCGAGCTTTTGGGCTAAGGGGTAAATGATTCGTTCTGTGAAGGGCTGGGATAGTTCCATCTCTTCCAGGTTTACCATCTCTCCCCGCGCGCTGAATTCATCAAGGCGGCGTTGCAGTGTTGCCTCATCTCCGTGAGGCCTTCGCAGACCGATGTAAACCAAAAAGACCGCTCCGAATATTACCAATCCACCGATTCCAATCAGGAACCAAGTCATCTCTACCTCCTCAGTGCCGCACCAGGCCTATACTTCGACATCACCCAGCTTATTCATCACAAAGTAACCAGACACGATCAGGATGGCGCTTAATGCCAGGGCAATATACCCGCACGGGAAAGACTCCGGCAGAAAGAACGTCATCATATAGTCGCGGTTCAACGTCCAGATGATTGCGAATACGATTAACGGCATCAATGATAGAAATCGTCCCGAGTACATCACTTGCGCAGTGAGCACGCGGATCTCACCTTTAATACGTACCCGTTCGCGAATTGTATAAGAAATCGTATCCAGGATTTCGGCCAGGTTCCCACCTACTTCTCGTTGGACGTTAATCGCCGTAATGACCAGGTCTAGGTCCTCGCTCGGAATACGTCGCAATAAGTTCTCCAGGGCTAATTCCATTGGAATACCTAATTGCATCTCCTGGACTACCCGCCGGAATTCGTCCGAGATCGGCGAAGGCAATTCCTTACTGACCGCCTCCATCGCTTGCATGGTAGAGTAGCC
>JAQTMA010000394.1 GCA_028714615.1 Anaerolineaceae bacterium
AAGCATCCCGTAGGGAGCGTTCTCCATTAAGTTTTATAGCACCTGATGCCAAAAAGGGATATGGCAATCACCTCTTTACTTCAAAAACCCACGGCCCATGGATCGTGTGGTCCATTAATCCTCGCAGATTCACATCCGCCTGGGTTTGGGTCATCCCTTCGGGCAACCGGCGGAACTCCCAATAATCGGGGGGCGTGTCGCCGAACTCCACCTCGATTCCCAGTGGATCCAACTTCTCCCGGGCCACCTTCTGAAAGGCCGGCACGAGCGCAGCTTCATCGTTATCGGAGGCTACCAAATCCGCCACATGGATCACCAAGGACTCGGGGTTATCGCCAATTGCTGCGGCAAAGCCAACATCCAGGCACCCCTGCTCACCCCCCAGCCCAAAGTATTGTCGGTCAGACTCCCCCTGCCCCACCTGCAGGGTCACGCCGCTCAGGCCCCATTCGGTATGCTTGTCGGAGAAGAAGACGGGTACTTGCGGTTGAGCGTAGCACAGGCGGGCAACCGTATAAGAGGGCGTCGTGGTGATCTGCTCCAGGCGCATCGCGACCCCACCCGCATCAACCACCTGGTTGGGCGTGATGACCTTTCCTCGGTAAACCGGAATGGAAAAAGACGGGTTGAAGTTCGCCATCAGCGGCGGGGGCGTGGGGGTCGGGCCTGGCCTATGATCCGTAAACTCGTTGAAGTTCCACCGCGGGCCGCAAGCTCCGATGGTGAGCTCCACCGTAAGGGTCAACTGGTGATACTGCGCGGGGTCCAGATGTTGGTATTTTGTATAGGTCAGTTGGATGGGGTGCCCCGCCTGTCCCTCCAGCGGCTGCATCTCGAAAGTACCGTTCTGCAACGGGGCGCCTTCCAGGGTGGTCACCCGCGGCCGGCAGATGAAATCTCCGGGCTCCGTTCCCTGCGGCAGGGAGAGCCCGGTGAGGGTCATTCCCCAGCCCATGCGCAGCTCATCGGCATAAGCCCACTCCAGGGTCAGGTTGATCCCGTTTTGGCTTTGGGCAAGGGGGATGGCGGGGGCCAGATCGGACGGCACCGCCGCAAAGACGGTGGGGTGGACCGTCCGTTCCGGGTGGGAGACCAGCCCGGCATCCTCAGCCGCCTGCATCCCCGGGTCGATCACTACCCGATACACTGCGTAAGCCGTCATGGAGACAACCAGGAGTCCCAGGAGGGCTAATACCGCAGAAAAAGACCAGCTCGTTCTAGCATGACGCATTGAAGGAGGCTGCTTTTCAACCTTAGCCCGAATCGTCGGCCATAGATTCACACCCTCCGGGATGGCTTGTTGGGCGATATTCTGCAAGCGGGCTTGGATATATTTTCTGGTCTTCATAGCAGCTTCCTCTCCGAAAGTAATAAAGCCCGTAGCTTCTCCCGTGCCTGGTGCAAGAGCCACTTCACCGTCCCGTGGGCGATCCCCAGCCTTTCCGCCATTTCGTCCTCGCTCATTTCGAGGTAATAGCGCTGGGCCACCACCGCCCGTTGCCGGGGTGAGAGCTGGGCGATCAGGCTTTGGAGATGGGCTTGATCCTCCGCTGCCTCCACCTCTTGCTCAGGGGAGATATCCGGGAGAGCCAGCATCTGCTCCAGGTCCACTTCCTCCTTCTCGTCGCCCAGGCGCACCTCCCGGTTAGATCTCTGGGCTCTCTTGTACGCTGAGTGAATGACGCAACGTAGAAACCAGGGCTCGAACGGTTTACCAGTATCAAAGCGTTTGATATGCTGGAAAGCGCGCAGGAACTCCTCTTGCACGATATCCTCCGCCTGCTGCGCATCAAACGTGATCAAGTAAGCGGTGTGGATGGCTTTCAGTTGGTACCGGGTGACCAGCCATTCCAGGGCGCAGATGTCCCCGCTTTTCAAGCGGGCGATGGCGGTGGGTTCGTCCATGGATCTCCTTGCCGAACAGGTTGGGGTTGTTAGAGTATATATCCTTTTCGAGGTGAAAAGGTTGGGGGGGCTTCATTGAAATTATCAAACACACAATATATTGTTTAATTTTCAACCCCTTATCCTTTAATAAAATTAGCAGCCTATACGGTTTATTTCTATAGTGGTTTATAAGATGAAACAGCGCCAGCTTGATTACCTCCCTCCCAGTAACCAGAAGCTGCTGCTTGCCAGCTATAGCCAGAATAGTATGGTAATACGCCGTGGCTAATATCTTTTGCTGGATCTCCGGTTACTGAACACGTCCAGGTGTTATAGCAGGTTTTTTCAAGATAAGGGCCATAGACACCACCGGACCTATTGATGCTTACCCGTATGAGTAGATATCCATGCGTAGATGCACAACTTATTGTTGCGGTACCTACGACGTACCCGCTCTTAACTGAGGGTTCACTAACATCAGCGCCACAATCAATTGCGACTTGTGGATACATTTGATCAGATGGTGGGGCAGCATTTACAGTTATCGGGGAAAGGAAGGACATTGCCAAAACGACACACATCAGTAACTTTTGTACATTTTTTGATAACATCGATGAACTCCTTTTTATCGTTTTGTGCTTGGATAAGGGGTGAAAACTAAGCGATTGTTTTCGCCACTATCATAGAAAATATGTTATATCATAATAACTGTTTCTTTTACACCTTTACATGAGGTGAAAGTCATGTCTCCTCCATGATTTTCACCCTATCCCCTTTTCGCTCTAAGGTTAGGGCCTACTTCCACAAACCTTGGAGTTTAATCCATGGTAAGATCAACCTGTTTCAACAGGCCGCATCTCCATGCAAAATCTCATTACCCTATAATCCTGAATGCCCGGTTCCTATGTCACCTCGCCATGCGTCTCCCCTTAGCCTCGAATATGTCCTGTTGGCCTTATTGGACCCGAAGCCAATGCACGGGTAT
>JAQTMA010000395.1 GCA_028714615.1 Anaerolineaceae bacterium
TCGGCAGTCTGCTCCGCTTGTTGGATGGACTGGTGATAGTGTAGGGCAATGGCGTAGCCCTGGCGGGCTAGCTCTAGAGCAACAGCTCGCCCCACACGTCTGGCGCCGCCGGTCACCAGCGCCAGGTAAGGGTGGCTCACCACAAGGGTATCAGCAGACAGGCTTATCTGAGTTTCGGTCATCTACTTACGGATCAGATTCGAAAGGAAGAAAACAAGGTTGGCAGGCCGCTCTGCCAGGCGGCGCATGAAATAGGGATACCACTGCGTTCCGTAGGGTACGTAGACGCGCACTGAGTATCCCTGGGCGGTCAAGTCGGCCTGCAAGTCACGGCGGATTCCGTACAACATCTGGAATTCGTATGCAGCTTTCGGCAGGCCGATCTCGCTGGCGTAAGCCTGAGCGTAAGCAATGCGTTGTGGGTCGTGCGTGGCCAGCGCAGCGATGGAGGGCACCCGCCCGTCCCGATTTTGGAGCGAGCCTTTCGGTTGGAGCGAACGTTGCGTTTGATCGAGCAGCCGGCGCGTCAGTTGGTCATAATTGGCGTTTACGTCTTTTTTCCTCGGAAAAGCCAGGCTGGCGGGTTCGCGATAGGCGCCCTTTACCAGCCGAACCTTAGCCCCACCAGCGAGCAGCTCTTGCAAATCAGAATCGCTGCGATAAAGGTAACTCTGGATGACTACGCCCAGGTTCTCGAAGCCGCGCCGGCGGGCTTCCCAATAGACCGTCAGTGTGCGATCGACGACTGCGCTTTCTTCCATATCAATACGGACGAAGCTGTTGTGATCGCGCGCCCTTTCCAGAATGTGTAGCAGATTCTGCTGGCAGAACTGAGGATCGAGCTTCAGTCCTAATTGGCTGAGCTTAATGGAAATATTAGAGTGCAATTCAGCCCGTTGGATGCTATCCATCATGTCCTGCGCATCCTCGCTTGCCTGGAAAGCATCTTCTCGGGTTGTTGTGTTTTCTCCCAGGTGATCGAGGGTAGCCAGGATACCGTTGGTGTTCAATTCTTGCACCGCGCGCAGGGCGTCGCCTGGAGTCTCACCGGCTACGAAACGTGATGCAGCCCGTCGGGCAAATGCCCACTGCAGTATGATCGCTTGAGCCCACCGCGCTTTCGAAAGTTGAATAAAAAAAGACCTGAGCATACCCCATCCATCTCCCCTGGTAATTCTACACCATTGGTTATTATTATGATTGGTCATGGCATATTTTGTAGCGTTCCCGAATCCGAATATGCGTAATGAGAATTACGTGGAGTTTTTGAGAACATAATATCCCGCTTCTGGTACAATCATCCTATGCTCCCCCGGCTGCGACTCCTCATCCCGGTTGTATTGATTCTGCTTTCTGTCAGCGGACCGGCACAAGCATCTCCACAGGCGCCCCTGGCGGCCGGAGTGACCCTGCAGAGCCCCCTGGCTTGCCCTGTGGAGGGATGTGCAGCCGGTCAGCGTCTCAATCTCACCCTTGAGTTCGATCTCAGTACGATTAACGCTAACGTGGACCCGAACATCCAGGTTTGTTTGTACACAGCCAACAACCTGGCCACGAATAGTATTACGTTTACTCCAACCGGGGGGTTGTCGAGCGCCGTATATCAATTGGATACGCAATCCGCCGTGGACTGTGGCGATACCCCTCCTGAGTACACTTTCCAGTTGCGCGCCAGCTCACACCTACCGCAGGGTACTCCAGCAGATTTCCTGGGCTTTGCTATACGCATAGGACCGGCTGCCATTCATGATGGTGCAATCCTGGCGCGCGTCTTCGAGAACACCGGAACGGCATGGACGAAATCTCTCGAAACGAACAAACTGATCCCAGTGGCTCCCCTTTCTTCCACAGTCTATGTGGCTAATGACGCTTCCGCCTGCAATAACAACGTACCCTGTTTCGTCAACAGCGGCGATGACCTGCCGGATGGGGTCGGCACTGGGTTGAAAGATGCTGTCGACGCGGTCTCAACCGATTCTACGGTAACCATCCTGGGAGCGTACAACATCAAAGGCAACACCGTTGTGATTCCACAACGACTCAGCCTGAAGGGCAGCAACAATGCCAGCCTGACCTATTCTGGCGGCTCCTGCGTCAATCCCATGCTGGATATTCGCGCCGGCATCACCCTGAGCCAGTTGAGCATGAATAGCGGATCTTGCAGTTCCCCTGCCCGCGACCTCATTTTCGTCAATAGCGACCAGGACGTGACCATCGAATCCAACGACCTGACCGGAGGAAATGATGCCATTCACATTGGCAATTCTACAGGCAACGTGCTGGTGCGTTTCAACCAGGTGGAGAACAACAGCGGGTATGCCGTCATCGTAGACAGCGGTCCAACAGGCGCCGGACAGATCAGCGCCGTTGCCAATAACCTGTTCGGGAATCGCCCCGGCCCTCAGGTGGAATGCCAATCCCGCGGACAGGTCGATCATAATTACTGGGGAGCAGGCAACCTGCCCTCGACTGCATCATCCAACTGCACGGTCAGCGATGCCCGGCGACTGGGAGCTGCCATTCACCACAAATCCACAACGCCGGGCGTAGATGCCACCCAGGTGAGCGTGACGGATACCAAAACCTATGCATTCGGCGATCAAATCGGTTTTCAACGCTCATCCTCCGGCCCTGATCTGGGTTTGTACCTTGTCAATCACGGCTTCGAAGGCAATGCATCGATTCCCTTTATGGGCTCCGGCGTCGAGGCGCTCAGCCCTTGTTCGAATTTCTGGGACGTTTTCCTGAAGAACGGCGAAAAGCCCGCTTCCGATGAGGTACTCTCTCTTTACTTTAAATATAATTTGAGCTCAGGCTGCATCGCTACGGTCGAATCCACCAACTATTGCGCCAACAC
>JAQTMA010000396.1 GCA_028714615.1 Anaerolineaceae bacterium
CGACTACCCAACTATCCGACTATCCAACTACTCCACGATATTCGCTTTGTACAGCGGGCGGTGGTCCGCCACGAACACACTCACAAAATGCCGCACCTTCAAACGCGTTTCGTCGTTGGTGAACATGGCCGGGCTGAGTGGGTCGCCGGAGATAAAGATTTCGGGAACCAGCCCAAACCGCTCACCCACAAAGATAGCCGGAGCCAAGCGTGGGTCGACGACAGCCGCCCAGTCTGTGGCATTGGCGAACTCCGGGACCACGATCACGTCACCCAGCTCGCCGCGCTGCATATTCTCTGAGAAAACATTGGCCTGCCGTTCCCATTGCGGGTAGAGCAACTGCATGGCAGCCAGGCGTAGCGCCCGGGGAACCAGGAGATATTTCGGATCGAGCGCCAGCACAGGGGCGGATTCGCCCGCGGCTACCAACAATGGCTGGCGAAAGACCTTCCCGCAGGCATCTTCCCAGGCAGCCGGACTGAGCGCCGCGCTCCCCAGGTTATTGAAGGCCAAACGGAAAATAAAGCCGTTGTCCTTCATGCGCGGACCCAACCCGGCGTTCGCCATGAACACGTCCGCTACCATCCGCGAGAGGTTGCGCAGCGCGGCGCTGCCCAGCCGCCTTGGGAAGCTTTTGAGCTTGCCCACCTGGTCGCGGTCGACCAGCTCCATTGTCAGCGGGAGGTACCCACCGTATTTATCCCATTTGCCCAGTTCCTCGCTGTCGGCGATGGGCAGCTCGGTATAGGCTGCTCCTTCGTCCACCTTGGGCAGTGCGCCTACCTCTCCTACCAGGATGCCGGTGATGTCGTGCAGGCTTTCGAAATGTTCCACCCGCACCACCTTCTCCCACCAGCGGTAGCCGGCCCGCCCGAGCTGATCCCATTGCTCGGCGATGATCTTGTTCATTGCATTCTTCACCAGGGCAGGCATGGTGATGGTCGTAGCCAGGCTGGTGTGCTGAGGATAGTAGCCCCCATGCAGGTCTACGTCCCCCGTGAGCGTGACGTATAGCTCGCGCAATCCGCCCAGGCGCTCCACCTTGACCGAGCGCATCGCCTCGTCGCGCGGGGCGTCCAACAGGTCATCCACCGCAGCCTGCAAGCGCTCCTCCCCGGTGACCATGCCCGAGATGCGCCCTGGACCGGCGATCACCGAGCCACCTTGCAGCTCGGCCATCAGCGACCGCGCATCTTCGATGGCCGTTTCCAACTCGGTGGGTTCGAACACGCGCTCGGCAAACTGGCGGCGCAAGCGCTGTGTCACCCCTGCCGGCAGGTGGGCGGCGGTCAAGCCGGCTTCTAGCAGGTACGCGCAGGCGCGCACATGGCAGGCCTGGACAGCCTGGGTCCCCGCTTCCGGCTCGGCCGGGGCTGGGTTGGTTTGCAGGGTAACGTTTTCTTGGGGTGCTCCCATCGATACTGCCTCCTTCTCCAGCTCTCTGAGCTGGTCTACACATGGATGGTACGGTTGCGCGGAAGCGCTGTTCAGCGCCCGCACAAAGATCCCGCCGCGCGCCGGGTTGAACACCAGGTCGAGCGACAGTACGCGCAGGATGCGCGTCACTTGCCGCCCTTGGGCGGTAAACAACACATCTGCTGAAAAGCCCAGGCGGGGGCGCGGCTCTTCCCCCGCCAGCCATTCGCGCGCCAGCGCCTCCACCAAAGGGCCGCTGGGACCGGTTGTGCGCAGCGTCACCCGCACCCCCTGGCGTTCCGCATCCCAGCGTGGGTCGCTGCATATTCCGGCCAGGTCGCGCACCGAGCGTCCCCGTTCCCCATGCCCGGCGTGGTCCACGAACGTTTCGACCCCTTCCCACAGGTCCAGCGATCCACGCAGGACGACCTCCGGGAAAGACCAGCCGTTGCCCTCCCCGGTCGTGATCGCCAGCACGTCGAAAGCCCCTCCCCCCAGTGCGCCTACCTCCTCGGCCAGGTCAAAACTCTCCTGCACCCGGCAGTCGTTCTGATCGTCCATAGCACCTCCGTTAGGTAGTCGTTAGTTATTAGCCATTAGTCATTAGTTCTTAGTTCTTAGTTGTTAGTTTTTAGTTCTTAGTTGTTAGTCATTAGTGACAAAGTCCATCTCCGCGTCCTCCTCGTCCTTTCTCCGTGTCCTCTGCGGTAAAGTTCTTCAATCTACAATCAGCAATCTACAATCTACAATCCTAAAATCCCTTGATTTCTCCGCTGATCGGATCCACCTTTACCCCGGCGGGGCGGCTGGGGGAGGGCGTACCGGTCTCGCCCGGCCTACGAGACGGCGCTCGCTGACCCGCGTGCAGCAGGTCTTCCACGTCCACCACCTCCCCGGCGAACTTGTAGACGATGCGCAGCAGCTCGGCGTCGTCGATCAGCCCGCGGTCGCGCAGATCTTTCATCGCTCCCGCTATAGTGGCGGCGGAGACGCTCAAAGAGGCATTGTCTCGCCCGCTGATATCCGCGCCGCGCACCTGGATATCGGCTGGCGCGTCCACCTCACGCTGCACCATCGCCCGGCGGCGTACGACCATGTGCGCCAGGTCGCGCAACAGCCACAGGAAAAACACCTGGCGCTGCTCGAAGCGCCGGAACGTCGGTCCCCCGGCCGATTCGGCTGTGGTACGGGTGGCGCTCTCCGGTTCTGCCAGGAAGTGCAGCGGGAGACCGCTCCCCGAGGCGATCATCTTCTTCAAGGCCAGGCCGTCCGCGGCCGCATCGGCGCTGTCCAGCTCGGGATTGAGCACGCTCCATTCTTCCGATGGATCCGTGACCAGGATCGAACCCGGGGGCGGAGGCGCAATGTTCAACGCCGCCTGGCGCGCCTGGCGTTCGGATTCGCTGGCGAAGCGCGCTCGCAC
>JAQTMA010000397.1 GCA_028714615.1 Anaerolineaceae bacterium
AATGAGTTTCGCAAATAAGGTCTTGTTCTGATCGGGGAACGCCTTTTATGGAATCGGATCAGATCGAAAAGTTGGTTTCGGAGAGCAAAGCCCATATCCGCGCCGGAGAAATTGGGGAGGGGCTTCGGAAATCCCGGCTGGCTTTTGATCGGAATCGGAATAATCCAAATCCGCGGTGGTCCTCAGCGGCGCTGATTGCTCAGGCGGATGGATACTTCCGATTAGGGCAGTATTCCGAAACGATTGCCCTTGCTCACCAGGCGGACCTGCTCATTGAGTCTGCCGGTGATCAATTTTGCGAAGATAGTCAATCTGTTCGCAGTTTAATCCATGCCCAGGTATGCCTGCTCTTGGGAAGGTGTGATGCGGAAACCGATGACCTGGATGCAGCCGAAAGCTTCCTCCATCAGGCAATTGCAATGAGCCGCGTGACCAGCGACGACCGCACCCTGATGCGTGGTCTTCATAGCTTATCGGCTGGGGTATATATGCCGAGAGGGCAATATTCCCTTTCAATCGCGGCAGATGAGGAAGTCCTCTCCCTCGCCCGGAGAAAGAAAGTTCCAGATCTCGTTTGGGCGCCATTGACGACGATGAGTTGGGTGTATTGTTTGTGTGGGGATCACGACAGGTCGAAGAGTTTGCTGGAGGAGTTGCGTGTGGTTGCCCCACCGGGTACGCTCGCTGAAGGCTGGTTGCATTGTATACAGGGCTGGCTGGCAATTTCATCCAATGATGTACCAGGAGCGACGGTCAACCTTGCCCGGGTGAGATCAATAGGCGAATTATTGGGATCACCCGAATTAAATTTCTTCGCACGTTTGGGCATGGCGCGCCTCCGTCGTTTGAATAATCAGCTTCCTTCGGCGATGAACTGGGCGATGGATGCCGCCGATACCGCTAACCGCATCGGATACCGTCACCTGCAAGGAATGGCCCAACTTGAAATTGGACGGTGTACGTGGCTTTCAGGTGATCCGGAGGAGGCAGAAAATCACTTGCGCAGAGCCATAGATACACTGAGCCAACTAAAAGCCCACTTGGAAAGGGCTCTAGCATACCTGGTTCTGGCTGCCCTATTGCTTAAACAAAACAGGGCTGAGGCAAACGAGGCTGTAATTTTGGCCTTAACTATCATTCACCAGTCTGGCTTCGAGTTTTTGCTGGACCAAGAACGCCAGCTTACCTATACTGTCGCGGCTGCTGGTTTATCCAGTAAAGATCCAGGTTTAGCCGACCTATCCAGGCGAACCGTCGATTCCTTACAACGCATCGCGCCGCCTAGCCTCAAGGTGAAAACCTTTGGTGGTCTGCAAGTATGGCAGGCATCCCGAAAAATCCCATCGAAAGCCTTAGGGCAACGCCGATCGGGCGAATTATTGGTGCTGTTGTTAACCAGTCCTGGAGCGTTTTTGCCGTTGGACGAGGCTGCAGAGCGCTTCACTCCTGACCACTCTCCATCGGCTGCCCTGGACCACTTGCACCAGGCAACATCCGCATTGCGCCGGGTATTAGAACCGGATTTACCCACCCGTTTCCCATCGCGCTACTTGCGTGTGGAAGATAGCTGTATCAAATTACTGATCCCCCAGTCAAATTCTTCTGATGACTGGACAGACTTCGTATCATTCGAGGATGCTTGCGGGAAAAAAGATTGGTTCCACGCCCTGGAGCTATACACTGGAGATTTCTTACCTGAACTCCCTTTTTCTACCTGGACTGTACCGCTTCGCCAGCACTACCTGACTTTATTCCAGCAAATCCTGCTTGAAACAGCTCGCTGCTGCTATTCTAATGGGGATTTCCACGACTGCCTGACGCTTTGCCGTAGATTATTGAAAATTGAGCCCTGGCAGGAACAAGCTGTTATGATGGGGATGAAAGCAGCAGTTGCATTAGGCGATCTTAGTACCGCTCGCCGTATGTACCAGTCTCTGGAAAATGCATTACAGGAAGAATTAGGCGTCTCTCCACAATTCGATATCCAGCAATTTTATCGTTCCTTGTAATCTCTCCCACAAACAACAATTTATTAGCTGTCTTTGTGTCAGCCAATTAACATTGGCATATTGTATCTATTTACCAGAGGGGTCGCTCATGCAATCGGTCTATCCATTTGTATAGGCAAAAATCGCAACAGCCTATCAAAAACCAGCTCCAGGATAATCACTCCTGGGAGCTGGTTTGAATAATATTGTCCGATGGGAATTCCCTTAGATTTTACTTTTCTGGTAACTTTTGGCCACTTCATCCCAGTTGACGATGCCCCAGAATGCCTGGATGTATTCAGGGCGGCGGTTTTGGTATTTCAAGTAGTAGGCATGTTCCCAAACGTCCAATCCCAAAACTGGGAATTTGCCTTCCATCAATGGGCTATCTTGATTAGCCGTGGAATAGACTTCGAGCTTCCCATTGCTCGAGACCAACCACGCCCACCCTGAACCAAACCGAGTGGTGGCCGCTTGCGTGAACTTTTCTTTGAATGCATCGAATGATCCGAAAGTGGAATTGATCGCCTGCCCAATGCCTTGGTCAGGTTGCTTGCTCCCTTTGGGGGCAATCCAGCGCCAGAACAGGCTGTGGTTCGAGTGACCACCCGCGTTGTTCCGAACAGCAGTACGGATCGCCTCCGGAACAGAATTAATTTCTTTCAGAAGGGTTTCAAGGTCCTTCTTTTGGAGATCAGGTACACTCTCCAAAGCCCTATTCAGATTATTTACATATGCAGAATGGTGTTTATCGTGGTGGATCTCCATCGTGCGAGCGTCGATGGCCGGTTCAAGGGCATCAAACGCGTACCCAAGTGGTGGAAGTTCAAATGGAAAAGCCAT
>JAQTMA010000398.1 GCA_028714615.1 Anaerolineaceae bacterium
GGTATTGATCTCGCGCAGCAGGTCATTCTGGCAGCGCTCGTACTGGCGCACCACCGCGATTTTATTGCCCATGGCGGCGTGGACGCGCATGGCCAGGCGGTGAGCTTCCTCCAGGCAGGCTTCGCGGTGGAGGAGCTTCTGGACGACCTCCAGCGATTGATCGAATTCAGCTTGAGAGAAATACAGTCCCCCCAATTTCAAAGCAGCCCGGAGGTAATCCTGGTGTAGCTCGCTGCGCTGGGGCCAGGTCCAGGCGGCGTCCACGTCAAAGAGATAGCCCTCTTTATACAATTGGACGGCCGACTTTAGAATCTGGATTTGTTTTCGCGCATCCGTCTCGGCGCCGGCCTGCGCCAGCCTGTGCTTGAAGGTTTCCACGTCGTAATCGTAGTCCAGGTTGGTGTTGAACCGGTAATAGTCATTCACCAGCAGCACCACATCCTGCTCGAGGGAACGGCGCAGACGGTAAATGGCATTCTTGAATTGCAGCTTGAGCTGTTCGCCAGAGCTCTCCGGCCAGAGCAGCGCGCCGATCGCTTCTCGCTTCATTCCTTCCGGGTTGGCCAGCAACAAAAAGAAAAGGTCGCGGGCCGCTTGAGAGTTCCAGCCAAGATCGGTGACCTGTTTTCCATTCAGGAACACCTGGGGACGGCCCAGGGCGCGCACCATCAAGCGGGGGAGTGCGAAGGGTACCCCACTGGCTTTACGGCGCAGGCGTTTGCGCAATACCGGCAGCTCGTTTTCAAAGCGCTCGACCTGGTCCAGCAGATTGCGGATCTCTAACCCGATGACGGGCTGGTTGGCGAAGCCCTCCAGGAAGCCTTTCACGTCCCGCGCGCTGGTTACCAGGATTTGCTGGCTTTCCAGGCTCGAGGCGAGTGAAAAAGCCTGCGCCAGGTGAGCCAGGGCATCCGCCGGTTGTTGGATGGCCGCGTAGGCGGCTGCCATATAGAAGTGCGAGCGGGTTGCTTCGATGAGGTGCTTGCCGGATTCGAAGATCTCAGTTGCTTTACGCAGATAAGGAATGGACTGGGGGGCATCCCCGGTGAGCAACGCCAGGCGCCCGCCTTCCAGCCGGGCGGCGGCTTGCTCGAAGGCGGAATGGCTGTCGTCCGCCAGCCGGATGGCCTGGTCTAGCGCATCCATGGAGCGCTTGGGGTTGCCCAGTTGGAAAGCGAGCGGGACGCTAACCAGAGTCAGGTAGAGCAATAGAAAACGATCGTCGTTGCGCTGGGCGATCTCGTGCGCGCGGGCGTAGGCATTTTCCGCCGCCTCGGGGGCGTCCAGGTCGCGGTACAAGTCGCCGATGCTAGTCAGGGTGTTTGCTTCCATGTGAGCAAAGCCGCTTTGTTCCGCTGCCGATAGCGCCTGCTCCAATAGAGTGGCAGCTAGATCGTAACTGCCTTGCACATGGAAGAGCACACCCAGGTTATTCAGGACAGTGGCTTGCCTTGGCAGGTCACCAATTTTAATAAATGAAGCGCGGGCGCTCTCATAAGCGGCGCGCGAGAGTGTGTACGCCCCGCTGACCTGGTATATCATGCCCAGGTCGAGGTTGACGAGCGCCAGCTCTTCCATGACGCCCAGGGTATCGACGATGTGGGCTGACTCGATCAGGCTGGCGATAGCGGCCTGCCACTTACCCAGGCGGTACAGGTTGAGGCCTTTGGAGCGCAGCGCGGCGGCTTTGATCGAAAGCAGATCGGGCAGGTCGGCGCAGATGTGGATAGCCTCTTCCGCGTCGGCTAAGGCCTCCGGGTACTTCCCCAGGTATTGCAGGGCGTGCGCGCGCCGCGGCAGGGTGCGGGCCAACTCTTTCATATCTCCGGACTTGCGTAAGGCAGCCACGCTGTGGTTCAGGAAGGCCAGGCCGCGTTCGATTTCACCGGTCATCACCGCCACGCTTCCGCGCAGCGAGAGGATGAGCGGGTTATCCGAGAGCGCCGGGGCCGGCAGGGCGTCGATCCACAAGGCCAGCGTTTTCAAGCGTCCCGTCTTGATCAAGCTCGAACCGGCCTCTTCGATCAGCGCCACCAGGCCGGGGGTATCTCCCAGGCGGGTGAACAGATTGTAGGCCGCATCCCAGTTCCCGCGTTGGGTGAGTACCTGGGCCAGCCGGTGGGTTATGCGCTGCTCCTCAGTTGGCTGCTCGTGGGCCAATTTGCTCTGCAAGAAATCCCTGAAGAGGTGATGGTAGCGCAACCACGATCCGTTTTCCCCGACCGGCAAGAGGAACAGGTTATTATGTAAGGTGGCTTCCATTAATTGCTGCCAGGTTTCACCACCCGGATAATGCGGCGGGCCAAAGACCGCCTCGCATAACCCGGCGTCGAACTCTTCCAGAGGAGCGGTGCGCAAGAGAAAATCGCGCACGGCTGGCGTCTGCTGGTCCAACACCTGTTGCGCCAGGTAATCGTACAAACCGACCGCCGAGACTCGGGCTGTGCGCAGCCGGTCTGTCATCCCCTGCCAACGCGATTGGGTGGAAAGCAACAACCCGGTGATCCAGCCTTCGCTCTCCTGGGCCAGCTCATTCGCCAGCGAATCGTGAATCTCTTCTTTATAATTCTGTTGGATCAGCGCCTGGATTTCCGCGGGTTGGAAGGCCAGTTCATCAAAACCCAGGCCGCCAACTTGCGAACGAGCCACCATCAAGGGCAGGTCAGGTAGGGAGAGCAAGGTGCGTGAAGAGATCACCAGGTGGCAGTTCTCATCCGTCGCCTGGATCAAGCTCCCCAGGAACTGGTTGATCTCCGCCTGGTCGTCGATATAATGGTAATCATCCAGGATAATGATGAAATGCTCCTGGATGCATTCA
>JAQTMA010000399.1 GCA_028714615.1 Anaerolineaceae bacterium
CATGGCCCTCACCGGGCTCATCCAGTCCTTCAAACCTTCCAGATATTGGCCGGCATTGGCCATGGAAAGGGTGATACACACCATGAAGGAAGCAAAGGGCTTGCGCGCGAGCTCGGACTGGTGATCGCGCATGAACTGCATGGCTTCCGGTAGCCACTTTTGCCCGCGGATGGCGCTACCGGCCACGACGGCCCGGTAGGACCTCAGATCTGTGACGTTCTTCATTGGCAGCACATCCACCAGGGCGCCGCCCTCGGCCAGGGATTTTCCAATCGCTTCCGCTACGCCGGCAGTCGAACCGGCACGACTGGCATATGTGACGAGAATTTTATTTTCCATGTTGTTTTCTCCATATGTAAATTCAGGTGAGCCGCCGACCGGTTGGTTCGTATCCAGTACAGCCAGGCCGGAGCCAAGGATTGCAGTGCTGCCCAATATCATGCCGGCAGTTTTCAATAGATCGCGGCGAGTGAATGTTCTTCCTGGTTTTCTTACACCTGAGATACAACCTGTGGTCCAGGTTCATACTCGACTTCGCCGCATTGGGCATCGCCAGAGTGAGCTAATTGCATTGCGAGATCGCGACCGATTCCTGTCGAACAACCGGATATAAGTACAACTTGTGACATTTGTAATTCCTTTCTTCCACTGATCGCAACCGATCAGGCAATTACTATGAAGCGCGGGCTTGGTTAAGCTGGGTGACCCGGAAGTTATGCCGGATCACTTTGCTTCCCGTGGACGGACCGTCCCAATTGGAAAAGCCGGATCGCATACAGGATCATCCAGGCAATCGAGAGTAGCCCTCCTGGCATGGCAAATACAGTTGCCATGTCTTTTATCCCAGGTGCAAACGTGACCAGGACAATATAGAGCATGATAAAAGCGCTTCCAATAATTCCCAGATAAGAAGTTGTTTTATTAAAAACCCTCCCACTTAACATGGCCAATGACATGATCAACCCCGCAATATTAGGGATTAGAAAGCCAATAAACACCCCTAAGCTGCCATGTGCTCCCCGTGCAAGCGTTGCTTCCCCGGCTGAGGCAAACAATATTTTCTGAGACTCCGTGGTCGCGCCGGCGTATTTATTACTCAATTCAAGCATGGGCAAGGCAGAGTTGGTTGTGACAAAGATCGATGTCCCCACCAGAAAGATGATCAGGGCGAGCTGGGCATAGGCGCTGCCAGTCTTGCGGTGGGCGGCGTAAAGCGCAAAATAGGTGGGGATCAAGAGCAGTTGATTGATAATGTTTAGCAGGTCGAGACTATAAAGTCCAAGCAGTGGGAACTTTTGAAATTGCGCAAACCTGTCAATAGCTGTTTGTGGCAGGGCGGACAAATTGCCGCCAGTGATCGAACCGATAACCAAATCAAGCACAATCCCGATCAAAGCCAGGATGGTGAAGACACCCCCCATTTTGCAGATGCTCCTCCATTGGGTTTCAGTATCTTCATTTTTTATCTTTTGAACTTGTTTAAAAGGGGACATGTTTATTCTCCTGTTTATCATGAGATTTTTAATTTGTTCGACTTAATTGGAAGAGTCGTCGCCCAACCAATACTTCCCAGACCAGGCTCAAAATCCCGCCCAACATCGCCAGGATCATCGCCGTGCCTTGCAACGCCGGCACAAAAGATGTGCAGATTTCAAAGATCAGCATGCACGAAAAACCTAAAAAACCCACGTACGCATTGGCTTTGCTGAAAAGCCTGGCTTGTAACATCACAACAGAAATCAGCAGGCTCGCAACCTCCGAGAGGAAAAAGGCGATGAACGTGCCGGGTGTGTGGCTTTGACCTACCGCAAGCATCGCCTGCCCGGCGGCTGCCAATATCGATCTTTGCGCTTCGGTGGCTGCCAGAATATATTGGTTGCTGATATCGAGCATGGCGAAGGCTCGATTGGTGGCATAGAAGACCGCCACCCCGATAAAGGAAACAATCATTGCCAGCCCGGCGAGTGTTTGAGATGTTTTCCGGTGGGCGCCATAAAGTGCAAAAAAGATCGGGACGTCCAGTGCACAGAAAAGGATGTTCAAAAGGCCCAGGTTGCGAAGCCCCATGAACGGGTTGTTCTGAAAGAGCATAAGCCAGTCGTAAACAGTTTTATAGGGCGTGTTGCCCCCAGGCAGGAAGGTGATGCCAATTTCGACCAACCCTACCAGCACAGTGCCCAGGGCTGCCATGCCGCCAACCTTATAGAAAGGCTTCCAGGGAGTCTCTGGGGTTTGGGTTTCTATCCCTTGCAGGGGCATCGCTTTCACTTGCGCGTTCATTTCAATCTCCTTGATGTTGAATTACGACCAGTATAGGTCGTTGAAAGACGATTGTCACTGCACTAAGGTGGTGTTTTTTACGGGTGAAGAAAACAAAAGGAGGTGTACTTTGGTACACCTCCCATTTCAGCAACCCGCTAGGTGAAGAGTGGAGCAAGCGCCGACCCCACCCACCGCGCCAGGGTCACCTTGAGCGGATTAGCGCGCTGGTCCATATAGAAAATCCTCCGACGATCGAGCCAGCCGCGGCTTTCCCAGTAGTGATAATCGATCGAATCGGGATCCGTATTGCGCCAGCCAATCTGCTGAATTTTAAAGACCATGAGCGAGAAAAATGATGCCGCCTTCTTTTGATGGATCGCCTGCAAAATCTCCTGCGCAATCCGCTCGATCTTTGCGCCATATAGAGCGTTGATTGCCTCTCGTTTCGATAGCGCGCCTGCCCTGAACCCGGCCTTGCCGATGATGTGAAAGCCCCAGTACATCAAGGCGTTCATGGTTC
>JAQTMA010000400.1 GCA_028714615.1 Anaerolineaceae bacterium
CGGTGATAGCCGTTGTGCGAACAATTCCTGGTTTCCATCCAGGCCGCCTACCAGCAAGGGGTCGTAACGAAAGCCAACCCCCCGGCTCTCCGCAAATCCTTTCATCGCTTCCACTTCGCGGCGATTCGCCTTCATCACCATCGTCTTGAGCTGCAGGGGCAGGCCGCGCGCGAGGAGCAGCTCGATGCCTTGCATGCAGCGCCCAAATGACCCGCTGACCCCGGTCACCCGCTCGTACGTCTCCTGCGTAGCCCCGTACAGCGTGATTTCGATTTTATAGGGAGGCAGTTCTGCCAGCGCGTCGGCTATGGCGCCGGTCAGCATGGTGCCGTTCGTGAACAGGGTGACGATCAACCCCTTCTGTTTCGCATACCGGTAAATTTCGAGCCAATCGCGGCGCATCAATGGTTCCCCACCGGTCATCAAGAACCAGAAACAGCCCGCTTGGGCCGCCTCATCCAGCATTCGCTGAATTTCCGCCAGGCTTAACTCCTGCTTGCCGGGTAGTCCATTCCGGTAATCCCCCACGTAGCAGTGCCCGCAGCGCAGGTTGCAACGAAAGGTCGCTTCCAGCGACCCTGCTAGCGGTTTCCCTTCGCTGGCTGTTTTCACTCTCAACCGCTCGAAGAATCCTGGGCTTCCCTCAGCCTGCGCGCATTCCATGCTCACACCGCATCGATGGCGCCGATCTCGCTTAGCTTTTCTGCCAGCTCCACCACGTCTTGGGCTGCTTCGCCCTCCTCCACCTCGTATTCGGCGACGATCTGACCCGCAATCGCTTCCAGGCTCCGCTTTCCATCGATCAGTCCCCAGGCGAAAGCGGCGCTCTCGTTTAACGCAAAGATCGCATCCAGGTCGGCCACCTGCCTGCGCATCGGCACGAGCACCGCTTCGCCCGCGATCATGCGGAATACGATCTCATCGTTTTTCTTGAACCGGTCGGCCAGGTGGACCTTGCAAGTTCCCAAAGTTGACGCGGTCATACAACCTCTCTTGAAATATTGGGTGCTTGGATGGCAGTGATGATTTACCGGTAGGGGTCTGCAATACTACTGATATGCGGGAGTTCGAACCTGATGGATAGTTCATTATAGTACATTTTGCTCGCGTGGCTATCCCGAAAAGCAGCAAGTTCATTGGGAATCTCCATAGTATGCGGCAGATGCAGGGTACGGCCTTTGGGGTCGCCCGCCACGGGTGGGCATAAAGCCCGGAATGGCAATTTTCAATATTCCTCAAATTAATTATTCTTTTTAAGGTCTTTTTAGTGTATAATAACGGTTGCTTTGATAAACGGTACACCACCGGGTTGGGTGCAACCGTCTTTTTCTAGGGCGGGTTATACACGAAATATCGATCGTATCCATCAAATTGAATAGTCGCGTGAAATGCAGGAACTCGAATGGACAAATGTGAGGGAAAGCTTTCTGTATTTACCCGGCCTGGGGGGTATCCCATGCGCGTGCGCATCTTCGCCGCACACCGGAAAACCATTTTTAGCCTGGTTCTGATCGTCGTGATCATCATAGCCCTGGCGCCGGCTCCCGTTCCCGCGGCGGCCGCTTCCGGCTGCGTCACCAGCGGGCCGGCCGGCGGCGCCTATACCGTCACTGTCTGCTTTACCTCGCCCGCCGATGGCGCTACCCTCGCCGGGAACACCGTAACTACTGCCACAGCCACCGTCAGCGGCGCCAACCCCGGCATCCAGCGCATGGTCTTTTCCATCAATGGCGCTGACCTCCTGACGGACTTCCAAACTCCCTACTCCTTCACGCTGCCCTCCGCCAAGTGGGCCGACGGCGTGTACACGCTTGCTGCTGCCGCTTTGATGAAGGGCGGCTTTACCTCCAGCCCGGGTGTCATCACCGTGCGCTTCAGCAATGGCAATGCCACCCCTCCTGTCAATCTTAACCATTTCACGCCCAAATCAGGGAGCAACCCCTCCCCGGGAGCGCCTTTTGTGGTGGCTGCCGCCGGCGATGGCGCCAGCGGTGAAGCCAACGCCCTTAAAGTGACCAACCTCATCGCGGGCTGGAACCCGAACCTCTTCCTCTATTTGGGCGATGTCTACGAAGACGGCACCGTCTCTGAGTTCTACAACTGGTACGGCAACGGCGCCAACAACTATAGCCGCTTCAATTCCGTCGCCGATCCCGCCATCGGTAACCACGAATATATCGGCTCATCCGCCACCGGCTACTTCGACTACTGGGATAACATCCCCAATTACTACAGCGTTAACGCCGGCGGATGGCATTTCATCAGCCTCAACTCGACTACCCAGTTCAACCAGGTGGCCGTCGGGTCGGCCCAGTACAATTGGCTGGTCCAGGATCTGGCCGCCAATCCCAATACCTGCACCATCGTCTACTTCCACCACCCGGTCTTCAGCGTAGGCCCCCAGGGAGGCAATCCCCGCCTCATGCCCATCTGGTCGCTACTGGCCCAAAACGAGGTGAGCATCGTACTGACCGGCCACGACCATGACTACCAGCGCTGGACGCCCCTGGACGGCGCCGGCAATCCCAGCCCTACCGGGGTGACCGAATTTGTGGCCGGCACCGGCGGGCATGGCATCCAGAATTTTGTTACCACCGACAGCCGCATGGTCAAAGGCATCGGCGTCACCCCGAGCGGCTTGGGGGCCTTACGCCTGGAATTGTCACCCACCGGCGCTGTCTATAAGTTCATCAATATCGCCGGCGCGTTAATGGATTCGGGAACCATTGCCTGCTCGAAGTCCGGTGGAGCACCCACACCCACCCCAACGG
>JAQTMA010000401.1 GCA_028714615.1 Anaerolineaceae bacterium
ACCTGGGGCAGCACGCTGAAGGTCTGCATCAGCGGCGAGCTGCGGCCGAGATGGGTCGCTTTCCACTGGCTCAATGCGGCTTCATCTTGCACGCTTTGTAGGGCATCCAGCGCTTGAAGCTGAATGGTCATTAATCGGTCGAGTTGGTCTGGTTGGTCGCTCATGCTTCCTCTCTTTAAAACAAATCACCCGCCCTTCGAGGGACGGGAAATAACCCGCGGTACCACCCTGATTGGCCGCGATGAAGGCGGCCCACTTAACCCAACAGCCGGTTTGAGGCGTTTGGCTCCCCCGCTAACGCTGGGGCTGCGGCTCTGACTATTGGCCCAACGGATTGGGCGTTCACCGGAGCGGCTCGGGAGGGAACTTCGGCTGCCTTCCACCGGGCGGGGGTTTCAGTCCATGCCACCCGCTTCCCTGTCGGCTTTCGACAACCTACTTTCCTCCGTCTCAGCCATTCATGACGGTTAGGGATATTATCTATGAAAAAAGGCAATCCGACAAGGGGGCAATGAGCGAATCAGGGCAAGGAATAGATGTGGCAATAAGGCAACGAGGGAAGGACACATACCCCTTCTCCTTTGGCAAGAAGGGAGGGACCGCAGGTACTGTGTGCCCTAACGGGATCCCTTCCTGGGCGAGTACTATATAGAATTAACCTTGGTAACCCAGTCGAGGTTGCGATTTATTAACAACTCATTCATTTCAGCGTGGTGGGTGTTTGTCATGGCAATCGGAACATACTTAAACCCGTGCTGTAATGTTAATTCTCGTACATACTGATCATTATCGTAGGTAAGAAGAAAATCACCGCTAACAGCTTCCATCATGTCAAATAAGCGTTCGTGGTTGATTTGAAAATATGTATATAATCTTGAAGCTGCGCGTTTTCCATTCTTCCCGGCAGTGTACGGAGGATCTACAAAAAACATTGCTCCTGGTTGATTGAGCCTTTTCTCAATAACATCGAACGCATCACCCTGAATAAAAGTTAACCTATCCCGAATTGCATGGATATCCCGGATTCTAGAAGCAAGGGTTTTGGGATACCAGCGTGAGGCAATACCTTTCCCATTTTCTCCATTTTTAATTAACCCGGCGCCTGATGCTAAAATGCCTCCATGGCTGGTCCGGTTTTTTAGAATGGTTTGAAAAGCTCGTTCCCGTACGGATATTGCAGGTGCAGATAATCCCTCCCTAACATTTTCAGGGGTAAGATTAAATTCAACGATCCTTCTTGCTAACCATTCACCATCTCCATCAGTGATGATGGTCTGCCAAACGGAGGCTACTTGTTCGTCCAATTCCACTAAGGTGACGTGGTCAGCGAGGCGTTCAAAAGCAACGGTTAACCCAATGATCGCTCCACCTGCAAATGGTTCGATTAACTCTTTTGGCCGGGTAGATTGAGATATTAGCCATGGATATATCCGCGGAACAAGCCAGGTCTTTCCACCAGGATATCGGAACGGACTACGCTGAGATACAGCAGATACATTTATTACTTTATTATGTGGAAGGTCAAACAATGATAGCTGTTGAGCCATTATCCCCGCCTATTCTTCTCCGCCAATTTTTTCTGAAGGATAGCAGTGAATTCGTTAATGTTCCCAGCTTTAAGCGAAGAAAATCGTTCCATAGCCGCTTCAAAGTTCATGTAGATCGTACGTTCTAATTTTAGCTCATAAATGGATTTTTGCGCAGTAAATTCCAAGGTATATAAGTACCAGCCAATTTGTGCCTCTTCAGGAGGGACATTCGCTATATTATCAAGTACCCAGATGTTCTGGTAAAACTGAGCCTCGAGCGCAATAGCCATTCGCTTGTTCCAGCTATTAAGTATGGCGCCTTTGACGGTGATTTGCCGGATTAGGCGCTTGACACTGGACAACCAATCAGGGCGTGGTGGATTCCTACCAACCCATGGAACGTTATACAGGTGATCTGTATTAGAAATAAATGCTTGGAACGGATCACGGATATTACCGGAAGTATAAACAGCCTGAATCTCTAACGCCCCAAAGTTGACGATCTGGTTATCTATGTCTGATTCAACTAAAACCACATCAATGCTGCCTGCTTCTTTGCCGTCTGCATCACGAAGAGTAGCTTCAGTGACATAATCTATTGTTCTTGCGTTAGGTAAAAGAAAATCAGCAGAGTCTCGGACAGTTTGCCAATTTTGTCAGAATCTCACCGGGCAAGTAATCACCGGTCTACTTTTTATCCACATGCTGCAAACGCCTAAGGGATCCTCTTTACTTACTTTGGTACATTCAGGAACTCTGTTATGGAATGGACATAGTTTCAGGGATCGAGATCGAATCGCCTCCTGAGTAAAGTTATCCGTTGGGAAACCAAAGACTTCACAGAGAGGATAGGCGGGCAAAGTATAGCTCCTGAATTAAGTTGGTATAGTCCTGATGAGCCGATTCTATCCTAGGAATAGAGATTCGGGCAAAGATGAATAATACGCAGGTAGATGCTCATTTTCTTACCCGTAATCAAAGCAGAATTCCCTCTGGTAGAAAACGCGCCGCTTTAGGCTAGTCTTTCCTCTTGCAATCCGGTAAAATTAATATCATAGGAAGCCAATCGCAGTGTCTCCAGGGGGAACGGCGAAGGAACGGAAAACGACCATTTTGCTGTGAAGTAAGGATTTGTTAACAAATTCATCCATTAATCAGCTTGCGGATTGATTTTTTGCATGATATAATGGCACTGTTCTAT
>JAQTMA010000402.1 GCA_028714615.1 Anaerolineaceae bacterium
GTGATGGCCGACTGGGCGATCATATTGGAGACGATACCGAACTCCCGCAGCCACAGCTCGTAGCCCAGGATGCCGTGCTCGGCCGGGCTGGCGCCGGTCCACAGCGTGGTCAGAGCAGCCGAGGTGGTTGAAGGCGTCACGCTGGTAAGCGGAGAAAGTCGTCCCTCTCCTTCCAGGTGCGACCAGATGGTATCACCCCGTTCCAGCA
Organism: Anaerolineaceae bacterium; assembly: GCA_028714615.1. Next base: position 209 of record JAQTMA010000402.1, read on the forward strand.
TACCGCGGAAACGCTGCCAACCCAACCCATCGATGACGAGCAGGAGCACCCGCCGGATGCCGTCACCCAGATCACCCAGGTATTCCGGATAGAGCGGGGGCGTTCTCAGGGGTGGTACGCCCAGTAACCGGCACACCGTAGCGGGCACGTTGAGCAAAGAAGCGCCGCCGTATTGGGGGAATACATAATCCCCTTCCAGCGAAAGCTCCGGAAAAGCTTGAGCGGGGTTGCCTTGCAAGCGGGGCAGGAGCACATCCGTTTGATCAATCATCGAGCGTTGCCTTGGGACACCAGTTGCTGGTACAACTCGGTATACCGAAAGATCGTGTTCGCCAGGCTGTGGACCTGGGCACGCTGCAGGCTGGCCTGACCCATCCGCCCCCAAGCCGCCCGGTCGTCCAGAAGGGCGGCCAGGCAGCTCGTTAGCTGGCCAGCATCATCCGGTACGAAGAGTAGCCCGTTGACTCCGTCAGCCACCAGTTCAGGCAGAGCGCGTGCGTTGGCCGCCAGGATCGGGCGTCCAACCGCCATGGCTTCTAGTGTAGCGATACTCTGCAGTTCTTCCGGGCTGGGCATGCAGAAAATATCAGCACTGTTCAACAACAAAGGCAAATCGGGATGTGGAATATAGCCGGTCAGGATCACTTGCTGTTCCAGCTTAAGGCGATGGATCTGCTCTCGAAGCGCCGCTGCTTGCGCCCCTTGCCCACCGATGCCAAGCTGAGCGCCGGCCTGCCCCAGGTGGCCAAAAGCTTCCACCAGCAGGTCAATGCGCTTTTCCCTGTCCAGCCGACCGACGTAGAGAAACAGGGCTTTGTCCGGATCTAACCCATACTTGCGCCGGATAGCGCTGCGGTCGAGATCTACAATCGGGTAAAAACGCCGGGTATCCACCCCGCAAGAAACGGGTACTACCGGTGGATGGATGGCTTGTTGGCGCAAGATGCCTGCTGCCGTTTCCGTTGGAGTCGTCACCAGGTCAAACTGGTTATAGACCATCAACATGGTCGCCCAAAGCACGCGGATGCCCAGCTTACGCGGCACCCAACGTGGAACGTAGGGCAAGATATTCTCGGGCAGGAAATGGTTGGTGCCGATGATCGCAATCCCGCGATGGCGAGCTGCGGTGGACACATTGTGGGCGATTGGGTAATGGTCTTGCACATGCACAATCTGGGGTCGGAAGCCGTCCAGAATGGAGCCGATCTTAAAGTCCAGTGGAGCGGTGATGAACGATTCGGGATGGAATATTCCCATCGTTAATGATGGCCGCTTCTCCACCTGTACGCTGCATACCGTTTCGTGCGTTGCGATGTGTGAATAGGAGGGTACTAGCGCCATCACGTCGTGACCTGCCTCGGCCAATCCTTCGGCCAGGTGAATCGTAAAAATCGCCTGGCCATTCGAGCCAGGATAATAGGTCTGCCCAGCAATGAGGATGCGCATGCGGTGAGGTTTACTCCTCGATCAGGATTCGCGAGTTATTTCTTCGATCTCCGCAGCCCGCGCGCGGCGCTTGGTAATAAAACGGATCGTCAGGATGGCAAATACCAACCCCGCCCCCAGGGTAAAGAATTGGATACCCCGTTCGAGCGTGCGCACGTAACGGCCAAAGTGGTAGCCAACATAAACCAATCCGCCTGTCCAGATAAACTCCGCTGAAACGAGGACGCCGAACCAGCGGCGTAAAGGAATGCGAGCCAATCCAGTGGCGATCAACACCGGGATTACAAAACCCAGCGTTAGCTTGGCTACAAACAGGATTTGTAACGCGTGCTGCTCGATTTCTTTTTGGAGGTTGACGACCTGCTCGCGTTTCAAACCGACATAGCGGCCGTACTTGACCAGCCATTCGATATTGCCCAGGTATCCAAGCAGGTACCATAGCGTATCCGACGTCAGGTTCCCTGCGGCTGCAAACACGAACACCCACCCCGGCTTCAAATAGCCTGCGGAGGCGGCTACGGCTCCGACCAGGGTGGCGATCGGCCCTTCGATGATTACGAGCACAGCAATTGCCAGATATGCCCAGATTCCCAGGGGATGGTCGAGGCCGGCGGAGAGGGTCATGTGGCAATTATACCAACCCCACGGCGATTCCCTATGAACCTACTTTCTCATCACCATCCCAATCCAGTCCACCTGCTGGCGCTGCTCCACGAAATGCAAGCCTCTGGCTTCCGCAGCGGTGCGCACATTGCCCGCCTGGGTGTCCAGTATCCCCGACAGGATCAGTTGGCCGCCGGGTTCTACCACTTCATCCAAGCCGGCGGCCAATAGGCGGACGATCACCGGAGCGAGAATGTTCGCCAGCACCAGCGGAGCGCGCTGCAGACTGAACTCGCCTGCGAGCACCTCGCTAACTGAGCCTACAGCAGTTTCGATCCCCGCCGACACGCTGTTCGTTTCTGCGTTTTCACGGGTAGCGCGCACTGCCTGGGGATCGATATCCACGGCCAGGGCATGGCTGGCGCCCAGTTCGAGCGCGGCTATAGATAGGATGCCCGAGCC
>JAQTMA010000403.1 GCA_028714615.1 Anaerolineaceae bacterium
TATGATTGAATTCTAACCATCCGATTCAAGAAGGGGTGAGCAATGATACGGAATGTGTTCTTATTATTTACCCTCACGAGCCTGGCTCTGGCCGGTTGCAATGCTTCCATAGTCGCCGGATCCAATTCGACAAAAGCCCCGATGGGGACCAATCCGGGCAAAACCACCTCGGCTGCAACAGAACCATCCGCCAGCAGCTACTCCGACATGGGTGCTGCGCCGGAACTGGAGAACACGGTCTGGTTGAACACGGACAAACCCCTGCATATAGCTGATTTACGCGGGAAAGTGGTGCTTTTGGAGATGTGGACCTTCGAGTGTATCAACTGCCAGCACGTCCAGCCCCACATTAACCAGTGGTACCGGGATTATGCCCCTCAGGGGTTGGCCGCGATCGGCAACCACTTCCCGGAGTTTCTGGCAGAGCGAGACCTCAACAACTTGAAAGGAGCCGTGAAGGAAATGGGAATTGAGTATCCAATTGCCCAGGACAACGATGGTAAAACCTGGGACGCTTACCACAACGCCTACTGGCCGACGATCTATCTGATCGATAAGCGCGGGCACATCCGTTACGTACACATCGGCGAAGGAGCCTACGCGATCACCGAAGCGGCCATCCAGGCGTTATTGAACGAACCAGATACATCCACACCGGCCGCAATCGTGTTCCGGCGTGAAGCAACTCAATGAATAAACCAACCGTCTGAGCAGGAAAGCCGTGCGGGGCTTTCTGGAGAGGCGAAATGCTGTATAGTAGAAGCAAATCTTCCGCAGAAGAGGTGCATTTGGACACTCACATTCTGGTGGTCGAAGATGAACCCAGCGTCGGGGAGATCGTACAACTCTACCTGCGCCGGGCGGGTTTCCAGGTGACGGTGGTACAGAACGGCCAGAAAGCTCAGGAGATACTCGAAACCCATTTGCCATCTCTGCTCATCTTGGACCTGATGCTTCCGGGAGTAGATGGCTGGGAAATCACCCGCCGGTTGCGCGCGCACAGCGACGTGCCGATCATCATGCTGACCGCCCGGCGGGAAGAGGTCGACCGCATCGCCGGACTGGAGTTGGGCGCCGACGATTACGTGCTGAAACCGTTCAGCCCTCAGGAACTGGTCAGCCGGGTGCGCGCCGTACTGCGTCGAGCCCACCCCTCTACCGGCGAAGAGAAGCACGAACTGCTCGATTTTGGCGACCTGCAGATCGATGCAACCACCCGACTGGTGACCCGGGAGGATGGCGAGAAAAACCTGACTGCCCGGGAATTCGACTTGCTTTTTCTGATGGCGCAGCATCCCCGCCAGGTCTTTACCCGCGACCAGTTACTGGAGCGTGTGTGGGGAGAGGTGGAGTACATCGATCCGGGGACGGTGACGGTGCACATCCGCCGGCTGCGTGAAAAGATCGAGCCTAATCCGGCCGAGCCGCGTCACCTGCAGACCGTGTGGGGAGTAGGGTATCGTTTTGAGCCATGAGGTGTCTATGCCGGCAACATCCGCCGCAAAAACGAACAGCTTGATGCGCTTCTTCATCGGCGCCAGCCTGGCTTTCTTAGTCGGGCTGGGGCTTTTTTATTGGATCATGGATCCGCCTGCCAACGATCTGAGGCTGATGATCGAACTGATGGGCGCCACCTCGCTGGTATCCATGGTGGCCGGATATGCCGCCTACCGGGCTGGCTGGGTGGTGCACTCTCCCCACCTGGGTTGGACGCTGATGGGGGGATACCTGCTGGCTGGGCTGCTGGTGTTCATCAACGTGTATATCACCGCCCGCATGATGTTCACCAGCCAACACGACCTGATATTGGCAACGATCCTGCTCATCTTTGCCACTGGGATTGCATCCTCGGTTGGGTATTTCCTGTCAGAAGCCATGACCAATCGCATCCAGCAGGTGCAAAGCGCAGCCTCCCGGGTGGCTGCCGGGGACTTAAATACGCGCGTGCCAGTCGATGGACGAGATGAAATGGCGGTGTTGGCGACTTCCTTCAACGAGATGGTCGCCCAGTTACAGGCGGCGCAGGCTCAGCAACAAGAACTGGACGTGCTGCGGCGAGACCTGGTTGCCTGGGCCGGACACGACCTGCGCACCCCGCTCACCTCCATCCGCGCCATTATCGAGGCGCTCGCCGATGGGTTGGTGACGGACGAAGACGCCCGTCTGCGGTATCTGCGCACTGCTCAGGCGAACGTGCAGTCGCTTTCTCATCTGATCGACGACTTGTTCGAGATGGCCCAGGTGGACGCCGGTGGATTGCAGCTCAACATCGAACAGGGCTCGATTGCGGACCTGATCTCGGATACTCTTGAGCGCTTCTCCGCCCAGGCAGTCCGCCAGGGCGTGACGTTGGAGGGCAGTGTTGCACCGGGGATCGATGCGGTGCATATGGATGCCCAGCGTATCGGCAGGGTACTTTCGAACCTGGTAGGCAATGCTCTTCGGCATACACCCGAAGGCGGGCGCATCACCCTGAGCGCCGAACGCCTGGGCGGGTCATTGTCCGTCAGCGTCAAGGATACAGGCGAAGGCATCCAGCCGGGGGACCTGCCGCGCGTGTTTGACCGGTTCTACCGGGGTGAAAAATCGCGGAACCGGGCGACGGGCGGCTCCGGGTTAGGGCTGGCCATCGCCAGGGGCATCATCGAGGCGCATGGGGGGAGCATCGGGATCGAGAGCCAGGTGGGAACGGGGAC
>JAQTMA010000404.1 GCA_028714615.1 Anaerolineaceae bacterium
TTAGCATCGCCTGAGCCATTTTGGCTGATTATCCTTTGCGATATACCACCCCAAAGCTGCCCCGCGGATAAACCCAATCCAATGCATCAGTAGGGCAAGCTACTTTGCAGGCGCCACATTCAAGGCATCCAGCCCAATCAGCTACAATCTTTCCATGCTGTTCGCTATAAACTTTCGCCGGGCAGACAAACAGGCAAGTCAGATCCGGACACTTTTCCCGGCAGATCTCTTCGTGCACTTGAATGTGCGGGTGGCCTTCATCGAGGTCGTACTTATTAACCCCCAGTTTTTGGGTTATCGTCATGTGTGTCATAGCGAGCGGACTCCGTTCAAGGCATCGCGACCCAGATCGAAGAACGAAACGTGGCTATCTTGTAAGCTCTTGAGAAGTTCAGGCATCAGATGCGGCTTGGGCTGTGATTGTTGTGTATAGATACGGGTCATCAGATTTGCCAGCATCTCAGGATAGGCTGTAAATAGGCGCTCATTCTGCATGAAATGAGTAGCCCGTGAGTACGTGCGCATATCGGCCATGACAAAAGATCGGTCCAGCTTCGTCTGGTAGACGCTCAAGGATTGAGCGCTAAAATCCTTGCAATCTCTCGCCTCCAAAACGGCTTCCGCTGCGGCGATACCCGAGCCGATCGCCAGGTCCATCCCGCGGACCACGAATCCGTTGTTGATAGTCAACCCGGCGGCATCGCCTGCGACCAGCATCCCGCCGGTATAAAGGCGCGGCATCATGTCCACCCCTCCTTCCGGTACCAGGTGGGCGCCGTACTCGAGCAGTATTCCATCCTTGATCAATGGAGCCAGCATTGGGTGCTCCAGGAACTCATCCAATATGTCAGCCGGGTTAAGTCGCGACTCGAGGAGCTTGTCCAACTGGATGACCAACCCGAGGGAGAGGCTATCCTCATTTGTATACAGGAACCCCCCGCCGGCGACTCCGCGAGTGGCAAACCCGACCATAGCATAAGCGACGCCCTCGTGACCGGTCAGGTGGAAACGCTCTTCGATCACCTCATGCGGTAAACCAATCAGTTCTTTCACCCCGACGGCCACATGGTGGTTCGGAAGACGGCCGCGTAAACCGGCATCCTGCGCCAGGAAGGAATTCGCTCCATCCGCGGCGATGACAACATCCGCACGTATCACTTCGTCTCCGGCCACAATCCCGACTACCTGGCCATTTTCCTGCAGTACTTTATCTACCTTGATACCGGTCGCCAACACCGCCCCGGCTTCTTCGGCTTTTCCAGACATCCAGCGATCGAACTTCGCCCGTAGAACCGTGAAACCGTTATAGGGTGGTTGGCTGAATGCCTGAGTTTTAAAGTCGATATTGAACGATGCATCGCCGGTCATAAAGGTGATCACTTCGTTGTTGATATACCGCTCGACCGGCGCTTCCTCCCAGTATTTTGGGATGAGCTGGTCGAGGATGCGCCCATAAAGTACTCCCCCACTCAAATTCTTGCTGCCCGGGAAAGGTCCGCGCTCGATGAGAACCACCTGCAATCCTGCCCGGGCTAGCTTCAATGCCGCAGCATTCCCGGCCATCCCGGCGCCTACCACAACCGCATCGAACTTATCGGATTCCATGGTCTTTATCCTGACCGGCGCGATTTCAAGGCATCGATGAGCGCCGGAACAACCACGTACAAATCACCGACGATCCCATAATCCGTATGGGCAAAGATCGGCGCCTGGTTGTCTTTATTGATCGTGACAACCACCCGCGAATTGCTCATTCCGACCGTGTGCTGCACTTGCCCCGAAACGCCCACTCCCAGGTAAAGGTCAGGCTTGATCATAGCACCAGATACACCGATATACCGCTCGCGAGGTAGCCAATCCAACCCTTCTGCAAGGGGACGGCTGCAACCGACTTCAGCGCCCAGTAATTGAGCCAGATCCGAAATCATGCTCAGGTCTTCTTTTCTGGCAATTCCTCTTCCAGCGCACACCACTTTTTTCGCTTCATTCAAGTTCACAGTTACCTTTGGCTTTGATTTCCGTTCGCGCAGGGTAAAATGCCAGGCAGGCTCGATATAGTTAACCTCGCTGATCTTACCGCTGCGTTCTGCCTGGGGCGGGCATGCCGTGAATACTCCCAACCCGGCCGTCGCCAGGAAAACCTCCGAGAGTGACCGGTCGATCCGAATGGCACCACCGCCAAAGATCATGTGGAGTACTTGTAAGGATCCATTCTCATATTGTAGCTCCTTGATTTCCGTAAGCACGGTTGTATTCAAATGAGCAGCTAATCGCCCAGCAACTGCTCTTCCTAGCTTAGTGGATCCGACCAATAATGCGGCCGGTTTGTTTTCGTTCATTAAGTGACTGATGGTTGGGACGTAGTCATCTACCAGGCTGCCCGGTTTTCGTTCTCCCAGCCAGAACACGCTTTCTGCGCCGTATGCAATCGCTTGCTCTGCCTCGCTGAGGGCTCCGATCACCAGGGCGACGACATGCCCGCCAAACTGCCCGGCAATCGGTTGTGCTCCGCCGATCAGCTCGAATAACAACACGGGCTTTTCTGAAAATACCCAGACGTCCATATGGTTAGCCATGATCAGCTCCTACAGCAGGCCTTCTTGTGCCAGGTAATCCACCAACGCCCGGGTGGCTTCGACCGGTTGGCCGGGAATGATGACTTGCTTCCGTTTCACCT
>JAQTMA010000405.1 GCA_028714615.1 Anaerolineaceae bacterium
CGACCGATGCCCGCAATAACACCACCGTCACCCTGACCAATGCCTTTGGTCAGGTCCTGAAAGTAACCCCGCCGACTGGGGGTCCAGCTATTTCTTATGAATATTACCCGACAGGGAATTTGTACAAGGTCAAACAGCCGAAAGACGCGACCAGTACCTGGGATACGGTGCTGTCCTACGACCTGGCCTGGCGCAAGACGAGCATGGATGACCCGGACATGGGGCATTGGAGCTATACCTACGACGCAGTGGGCAACCTGCTCACCCAGGTGGATGCCGCCAACAACGCAACCTGTTTGTTCTACGACAGCGCCAACCGGTTGAAGGGGAAGACCTGGCGAGCAGCAGGACAGGGGGCTTGTCCGGAAAGCGACCCGGGTAGCTACCCCATCGCCTATGACTACGATGGCTACTGGCACAACGGGCAGCAACTCACTTACGTCGATGATGACGGCGTAACCCAAAGCCCCACATCTCCAACGGGAAAAGGCTTGCGCACGGCCATGTGGGACGCGAGCGGCAAGACCATCTGGCTCTACGACAGCTACGGGCGGGTCACCAGTGAAGTCCGCGAGGTAGCCAATGGCCTGGGAACGTATACCATTGGCTACGGCTACTTCGCCAACTCCGATCAATTGCAATCGATCACCTACCCGAAGGATGGCAACGGAACCGGGGAGACGGTCACGTTTGCCATCGATAATCGTAAGTTACCCATCTCTCTTTATTCCCAGACAAACGCCATCTATTATGCCGGTGGATATGGGTCCACTGCTACCCCGGCCCATCATGACCAGATAGGGCGTCTAACCTCGCTGCTGCTCGGAAACAACCTCTTGGAATCCTACGGGTTCAATCCGATCGACTCACCTACCGCGGGCGAGGGAGGACGGCTGCACACGAAAACCGTGGGAGGTAGCCTCAGCCTGACCTACCACTATGATCCCAACGGCAACATAACCGGGGTGGATGACGTGATCAGCGGCGCTACTCAGAGCGGAACCTACCAGTACGATAGCTTGAACCGCCTGTTTGACGCCAATGTACCTTCCATAACGACGCCAAACGGGGTGGTTGCTGGATATCAGCAGAGCTATACTTTCGACCCCAATTCGGGAAACCAGGTTTCAGTCACAAAGGATGCCAGTAATCTATCTTACGGATACAAAGGCACATCGGCTCACGCAGTGACCTCAGCGGGGACCAATTCCTATGGGTACGACGAGAATGGCAATATGACAAACCGTACCGAAGGTGGGATTAGCTATTCTCAGTCCTGGTCAGAGGAGAATCGATTAAAACTAGTCACTTGGACAGATAGCGGGATCACCTACCAGACCGGGTTCATCTACGACGGCGACGGAAAATTAAGCCTGAAGATCGAAAGGATGACCAACGGTGGGGAAACCGTTGAATATACCACCGTGTATGTCGGTGGCATTTTTGAACAAACCCTGGCCACCACGAATCTTCTCAGCATCGTAACCGGCAATCAACCGTAGGGAGGTGCAGCGTGATGCTTAAGAGGATTCTCCGCACTGTTGTTCTTTCCGGAATTCGGTTTTCCTCCAATCCTTTCATTTTCCCATCGGGAATCCCCCATTTGACCAGGAGCAGAGAGATGAGGATCTTTCGGCTCTTGTTTGCAATCGTTTTTGGCGTCGCCCTGGCTGTATGGGTTGTTTTCTCCGTAACGGCCAAGGGGGACTCTTCTTTGCAAACATCCCCTGCCCCCACGACCACCCAGCATACCTTGAGCCTGTATCCCACCTTCGATACTTACCTGGCGGAGTACACCTACAATGGGGTGAACTATCAAAATCGAGACATGTCCGCAGAGAACCAACTTGCCTTATGCGCCCAATCGGCATGGCGCAGAAATGTCATCCTGAAGTTCGATTTGAGTCCTATTCCGCATGGCGCGGTGATCACCCACGCAACCCTCGTCATGAACTTCAAAACCCAGGTGAACGGGACGACACCTCAATATGGAATATATCGGATCTCAGGGTATCGACCGATCAATCATCCGACCTGGATCAATTACAACATCTGGTCGTCTCTTGCCTGGACAGGACCTGGAGCGACTTATCCCGGAATGGACTACCATTCCACGCCCCTCTGGACGGGGACGCTCCCATCCAATAGCAATCTATATGCCGATTTCAATCTTACCGAGTTTAACCATCTGATTACCGATGGTAATTACGGCTTGCTCATTCGAAGCCTCACTACTGTAAATGGAGCTGACCGTAACTATTACTCTTCCGAATCGGCTTACACTCCACGGATTGATCTCGTATATACTACCTCAACCACAGGTTCGCATGATTACTGGTGGGGCAATCAAACCACGAGTGCAGGTTGCCTTGCGTCCGGATGGGCGGTCGATTATGCCAACTGGGCCAGCCGCCTGAATGTCACCACATCCACCAATTACTGGGGTGGATGGACGACACTTGCGACCGGGTTAGCGAACGGATATCGATCGGATTTATCGGGTGTCTGTTCGGGAGGAAATTGTTTATACTGGCATAACCTGGCCTGGAAGGCGCCGGTCAACGCGAATTTTACGGTTCGCTCTCAAGCGCAAGCCGTAGATGGTACCTGGTTTGACATTCCCAATACCTATAAAACCTTAAGATCGGAAGAGCGTCGTGTAGGGAA
>JAQTMA010000406.1 GCA_028714615.1 Anaerolineaceae bacterium
TTTCAGCCGAAATCCTATCCAACCGGTCTTCGAAATCCTCGCGTCTGCATTGGTGGAGCAGATGCGGAGTATCCGCGTTTCTCCTTCGGAGAGGATAGCCACAAGGCACTCCGGATGATCCGGCTCGGTCCGGTCGACGACTGTCGGGATTTACCATTATTTGATGAGGCCCTTCCCGTATAGTCCCGCTATGGTGCTGGCACAAGCGACGCCCAAATTCGAGAGTGCGATTCAATGTGGTGCGGGTCGGTTCTACCTTCATACAAGGGGCGGGTCTGGAAGGTTTGCCCAACGAATCGGTTCTACCTCCTGTACAAGGGGCGGGTCTGGAAGGTTTGCCCAACGCCATGGTTTTCGATTCCAGACCCGCCCCTACGGCGATTGGCCAACCTGGCAAGGGTTTGCCCAACGCCATGGTTCTCGATTCCAGACCCGCCCCTACGTCGATTGGCCAATCTGGCAAGGGTTTGCTCAACGAATCGGTTCTCGATTCCAGACCAACCCTTCCCAACCCAACGAATCGGTTCTACCTCCCGTAGGGGCGGGTCTGGAAGGTTTGCCCAACGCCATGGTTCTCGATTCCAGACCCGCCCCTACGGCGATTGGCCAACCTGGCAAGGGTTTTCCCAACGAATCGGTTCTCGATTCCAAACCCACCCTTCCCAACCCGACATTGGTTCTACCTCCTGTAGGGGCAGGTCTGGAAGGTTTGCCCAACGACATGGTTTTCGATTCCAGACCTGCCCCTACTGCGATTGGCCAACCTGGTAAGGGTTTGCTCAACGAATCGGTTTTCGATTCCAGACCCACCCCTACGATGCATAATCCCAGACCGGCCCTTACGGTGATACCAGGCCCGCCCTTCGAATAGAACCCTGCCTCTTGACAAATAAGAAAGATATGTTTATAGTTAAGTATACTTAACTATATAGAAAGGTTAATGGATTGGTATCATCAGAGCCCCTGATCGCCACCACCCGGAAGTGGATCGAAGTCTTCATGCGCCGTTCGATGCGCGATTTCCTGCTGTATGCCAAGGAATCCGGGCTCTCGATGTCCCAGATCGGCGCCATGTTTCACATCGCCCGTCACGGTGCCCTGAGCGTCTCGGATATTAGCGAAGAGCTCGGGGTCACCAGCGCGGCGGCCAGCCAGATGGTGGACCGCCTGGTCCACCAGGGATTGATCACGCGCTCGGAGAACCCCCAGGACCGCCGAGCCAAGCAGATCGTCGTCACGGAAAAAGGCCGGCGAGTGCTGCAAGATAGTTTGCACGCCCGCCAGAGGTGGTTGGACGAACTGGCTGCGCTCCTCTCTCCTGCAGAGCAGGAGCAAGTGGTAGCAGCCCTGCAGATCCTGATTGAGAAAACCAACCAGCTTGAACAGCAACCCGAACTGCAATCCTAGTTAGCGAACTTAACCTGAGAGACTCACCCTGAGCCGCTGGCCGTCCAGGCGGTTACTATTTATTGCCGCGCCAGGCGACGGTCTCTCACCGGTCAAAAAAAATGAGAATATACACGGATACCACACAGCGCCACCCAACTTTCTACCCTGAGGAGCAAACGCGACCATGCTACGCCTGGCCAAATACTTAAAACCCTATACTGTTTTAATCCTGGCGACCATCGCCTTATTATTCATTCAGGCCAATGCCGACCTGGCGCTCCCGGATTACATGTCGAAGATCGTCAACAACGGCATCCAACAAGGCGGGGTGGAAAACGCCGTGCCCAAAGCGATCCGCAAGGGTGAAATGGACAAGCTCGTCCTGCTAATGAGCCCGGAGAACCGGTCAGCGGTGCTCGGCAGGTACACGCTCATCGACAAAAACTCCGCGGATTACAGCCGGTACGTCAAGGATTACCCCAGGCTAGCGGATGAGCCGGTCTACGTTTTAATCAGCGTCGACTCCGCCACCATCAATCAGCTCAACCCGGTGATGGCCAAAGCGCTGTTGGCCGTCTCCGGCATCGAAGCGCTGCAAGCGGATCCGACCAAAGCCACCGGGATGGGGCAAGGGCTGGGCTTCGATCTTTCAAAACTGCCGCCCGGAACCGACCTGTTTGCCTTATTGGCCAGGCTTCCCTCCGCGCAGATCGCACAGATCACCGCTGCGGTGGATAAGAAGTTCGAAACGTTAGGGAACGGCATGCTGGTCCAATCGGCTGTCGGGTCCGTCAAAGCCGAGTACGCAGCCCTGGGGATGGATACGGCCAGGCTGCAAAGTAATTACATCGTGCGCACGGGCATCCTGATGATCCTTCTGACGCTGCTGTCCGTCGTCAGCACCGTGGCGGTCGGTTTCCTGGCGGCCAGAACCGCCGCAGGCGTCGCCCGGGACATGCGCAAGGACGTTTTCCGGAAGGTGGAGAGCTTCTCCAATACGGAATTCGACAAGTTTTCCACGGCTTCATTGATCACCCGCTCCACCAATGACATCACCCAGATCCAGATGGTGGTGATCATGATGATGCGCATCGTTTTCTATGCCCCCATCATGGGGGTGGGGGGTGTGATCCGGGCTGTCGGGAAAAGTTCTTCCATGTGGTGGATCATCGCTGTGGGCGTGGTGACCCTGATCAGCATCATCCTGGTGGTGTTCTCCGTCTCGCTGCCCAAATTCAAGGTCATCCAGAGCCTGATCGACCGGCTGAACCTGGTGA
>JAQTMA010000407.1 GCA_028714615.1 Anaerolineaceae bacterium
ATGCCGGTTTTAACAACAAAACCAAACGAGCCCCGAATGGGCTCGTTTGGTTTTGATCGATATCTCACTCAAACGTCTGTATCCAGGTTAAGGCTCTACCAGTTCAGGGATCATCCTTTCCAGAACCATTTCAAGGGCCATTGTATGGCTGCAGCGCCCGCGGGTATGGAAGAAATCGCAGTCGCAATTCCATACACCGTCTTTATACTGGACGGTATGGGGATTATTCTCTCCATCCATCGTGACTGTAAAGGAATTGAAATGGATCCGGTTGCGCTCGTTGGCGTAGCGTTTGGCCTTCTCGATCTTACCAATCATCCCATAATCCATGATTTGCTGCTCCTTTCGTGCGTCATGAGGATAAAAAACGGCACGCGGCGATATGCGCGTGCCTACAATGATCCCTGAAATTCGATTTTGGAGGAAAAGACTCGCATAGCGGTTTCTTGGCTCCACTCAATCATAGTATAGCCATTATTAAGATGAATGTCAATTCGTTAACAAGCTCACCGGCATTTCCTTAACAAATATTAAGGTTGGCGCTTCTCCAATACCAGTGCGTCTTGTCCGTCCTGGTAATAACGCGGCCATACGCCCACTTGCGCATACCCATACTTGTGGTAGAGCAGGATTGCTCCTTCGTTATCACGCCGGACGCACAGGTGAATCCGCGGCAGGTCGATCGCATCTTCACAGGCAGCCAGCAAGCTTGAGGCAATCCCCTGCCGCCGGAATGCCGGGAGCACCGCCAGGGTCGTGATCCACCCCAGCCCTTCGGAGCGGCGCAGATCGCCTCCCACGAACCCGACCATCCGCGTTCCGACCACGGCTTTGAGATGGATGACGTCCGGGAAAGTCAATGCTGCGATCAAATCGAGCAGAGGCCAGGCATCGGGACCAAAGCATTCATTTTCTACCTGGCGCAACGCCGATAGGTCGCGCCAGGTAGTATTCTGAATGGTGAACGCTTCGGCCATTCCTCAAGATTCTCGCGTGGTTGCGCCAGATACTATTCTTCGCGCCGCTTTAGGAAATCGCCGAGCAACCCGGTGAACTCCATCGGGAAGATGAACTTGGTGGATGGGCTGGCGCCGATGCGGTTCAAGGTTTCAAAGTATTGCAATGTGACCGTGCGCGGGTCGAGGGTCGCGCCCGCTTCGTTGATCCGGGCTAGCGCGCTGGCGAAACCATCTGCTCGCAGCAGTTGCGCTTGCCGGTCGCCTTCTGCGCGCAGAATGTTGGACTGTTTCTCACCTTCGGCGCGTAGCACCGCGGACTGTTTCTCGCCGTCCGCCACATTGATTGCGGCTTCGCGTGTTCCGGTGGATTCGGTCACCACCGCCCGTCGGGTCCGCTCTGCTGTGAGCTGGCGGTTCATGGCTTCTTGAACTTCGCGGGGCGGGATGATCTCGCGGATTTCTACGTTGGTAACTTTTACACCCCAGCGCTCGGTGACTTCATCCAGGCGGGTGCGCAGCATGTTGTTGATGTGCTCGCGCTCGGAGAGCACCCCATCCAGCAGGATGCCGCCGATGACGGAACGCAGCGTGGTGGTCGCCATCCCCTGGGCGGCTGTTTCGAAGTTGCCGACTTGCAGCACGCTATCGGTGGGGTTCAACACCTTGTAGAACCACAAGAAGTCGATCGAGATGGGTGCGTTGTCTTTGGTGATCGAGGTCTGGTGGGGGATTTCGCGCACCTGCTCGCGCAGGTCGACGCGTACGGCGCGGTCGACGATCGGGATCAGCAATACCAGGCCTGGTCCTTTTTCGCCAATGCAGCGGCCCAGTCGGAAGACGACCAGGCGTTGATATTCGGGGACGACTCGAATCGCGTTGAACAGGACGATCAATGCTAGTAGAATGACGACCCCTATCGTGCAGGGGAGAAGCGTGGTGTTCAGATCCATGACAACCTCCAGGGTGAAAAAGGTGGATGAAGAGTAACTTCCCGGATCAGGAGACCGGGAGGGGAGTCGTTTGTTTTACCGGTTCGACTTCCAGGATAAAACCCTGGCGGCGCAAGACCCGCACACGCGTATTGGGGGGAATGGGCGACAGACTGCGTGCGCTCCAGTTCTCGCCGCCTACGTACACCGTGCCTTCGTCCCCGACGGCAGTTCGGGTTTCCCCGACCGCTCCGATCAGGCGGTCCAGGTCTTGGGAAGGCTTGAGCGCCATGGCTTGCAGCACCTTATTCGCGATCAGCCACAGGAAACCGACGGTCAGGCTCGAGGTGACCAGCGCCAGGAGGGGATTGACGGCTGGCGCCCAGGAGTTGGAGCGGAACAGAAATGCTGATCCCACCACCAGCGCCGCCAACGAGATGACCAGGTATAGCATGCGCCCCGAACGACGGACTGCCACCAGGAAAGGAAAAACTCCCAGCAGCAGGATGACCAGCGCCCACCCATTGATCGGTAAATTGTAGACTGCATATCCCGCCAGGAACAAGACGAAAAACGCTCCCAGCTCCAGGAGGCCGGTCCCTGGGGAGAGCAGCGCCAGGATTGCAAGCAAGAATCCGCATACCAGCACCAGGTACGCGACATTGGGGTTTAGTAAGATTTCCATAAGACCTCTTTGGGTAGCCTTTCGGCACAAGTGGATCTCCTTCATTATACAACCATCTCC
>JAQTMA010000408.1 GCA_028714615.1 Anaerolineaceae bacterium
CGATGTCGAAATGTACGAATTGTCCGACCAGGAAAATGATCCCGAGACCGATCAAGATAAGGCCAAACACTGCGCTTGCCAGGTTACGATTGGTGTTCATACCGTTCACTCCTTTAACGTATTTAATACAACTATACAGAAATACGTAGGATTGTGCTACAGGTTGCGGACTTTCCGGACCAGTATTACTCTGCTCACATGAGGAGTGTGCCCTTCCGGGATGATGTGCCTGGGATTCGTCAACCAAGCACTTTCTTGTAGCCCAGGCATCCTTGCCTGGGAGCCTCGGAGGGAGACACGACCGACCCAGGCAGGCATCCCGTAAGGGTGTCGGGACGATGTGACTGGGCTACAAGAACTACATCCAGATCGAGAGTACCCGATCCGCTCACCCGGTAGGGGTGGGTCTGCAAGGTTTCGAAGCAAACTTATTCTACATCCAGACCCACCCCGGGTAGTCAACCGTCCTGGCTGTCCTACCTCCACCGGGGCGGGTCTGGTAGGTTAGCCCGCCAAATTAATTTTCGATTTCAGACCCGCCCCGACGCTCGAGAGCCTAACCTTGACAAAGTTCATCTTGATGAGCGAGCCCAGGATTCCTGGTTGAAGCGTTCTAGTAGCTCAGGCATCTTTGCCTGGGCTACTAGAACGCTTCAACCAAGGACCCCAGGCAAGGATGCCTAGGCTACGGCTCGATCGCCGTCTCGGAGGAGGGTCCCAGGCAAGTATTCCAGCGCTGCACGCATGTGCAGCGTGTCCTTGCGGCATCCTTGCCTGGGGCAGTGACCGCTTTGATTTGTAGCCCAGGCATCCTTGCCTGGGGCAGTGACCGCCTTGATTTGTAGCCCAGGCATCCTTGCCTGGGGTTTTCATTGCCCCAGGCAAGGATGCCTGGGCTACGACTACGACTACGATTGGCGCTGTGAGTATCTCGTTGGAGACCAGCCTGGGGTTTTCATTGCCCCAGGCAAGGATGCCTGGGCTACGACTACGACTACGATTGGCGGAGTGAGTATCTCGTTGGAGACCAGTTATAATACGGTGAAGCATCCTTATTATTGCAGCTATCGGCTCACCCGGATGGTTTACATGCTTCTTTCAATAATTTTTCGCCCATTCGTACAATTCGAGATGAAACGGACAGCCGCCTAATCCCATGGAAAGTATGGTCGGAGCGCGGGTGCTTTTTAACGGCCAAGAAGTCGATTACTTTTCCGGAACCGGGTATCTCGGCTTACAACATCACCCGGCGGTGATCCGGGCTGCCCACGACGCTCTGAAGCGCTATGGCATTTCGACTGCCACCTCACGCGGCAGTTATGGGGAGCATCCTCTCTATACTGAGCTCGAACACGAAGCATGTGAGTTTTTTGCCGCGGAGAAAATGCTGTATTTTGCCACGGGATATCTGGGCATTTCGGTCCTGACCCAGGCAACCAGCCAATTGTTTGATCATATCTTCATCGATGCTCAAGCGCATTACAGCCTTTGGGATGCAGCCCAAGAAACCAACATGCCGATCACACCCTTCCACCACATGCGTGTAGACCGCCTGGAAGAGGCCATCCGCCAGAACCTGCTGCCGCGGGAGCGCCCGTTGGTTTTGAGCGATGGCGTGTTTCCCATTTCAGGGGAAATAGCTCCGTTGCCAGGGTATTTGGAGCAGGTGAGGCAATATAATGGACGGGTGTACGTAGACGACGCCCATGCCGTGGGTGTTCTCGGGGAAAATGGTCGGGGGACTCCCGAGTACTACGGAATTAACGATCAAAAATGCCGGGCATCCGGAACGTTGGCGAAAGCTCTGGGAGGGTATGGGGGTGTGATTTGGGGGGAGGCTCGTTGGGTGGAGCACATCGACCAGAATTCGCGCATTTATGCGGGCGCCAGTCCGCCCCCGCTGGTGGTAACCGCGGCTTCAGCGGCAGCCCTGGCGATTGCTCGCAGCGAGCCTGAGCTGCGGCAGCGCCTGTGGGCGAACGTGGCGCGTGCTCGCAGCGGATTTCGCGGCCTGGGATGGGAACTGGAAGATACCCCCGTGCCAATCATCTGTTTACAGGCGCAAGGGGAGCATAACCTGCAACGGATGCAGAGGCAATTGTTGAAGCAGGGAATGGCAGTTACCTACGCTCGGGATTATCCGAGTACTCCGCCAGGAGGCGCATTGCGCATAGCCATATTTGCCAATCATTCTACCGAACAGATTGACCGGCTGGTCGAGGCGTTTGCCAGGTTGATTTGACCAAATTCGGGGGGAAACGACAAAAGTCGTCAATACAAGTGATAAATTTGTAGTGACGACTTTTGTCGTTCTCCCATGAAGCGCAGCACAATAAATAGGGGGTATTCGCGTGAATCCTTGACTTAATATCCCCTAAGCCATACGCCCCCCGCTAGACCTCAATATACACAGAATTGACAATCCCGACGATCACCGATATCACACAGGCGTTTGGGTTTTTCAGTACCTGGCGCGCGCCGTTACCCTCCCGGTTGACCAATACCGTGTCGCCGATGCCTGCCTGGGAATTATCCAAAGCAATAAAATCTTCGTCCGGAGCTTCACCCTCCAGACCCAGGGGTTGCACCACCATCACCCGCCTATTTTTATAATCCGGATGGCTGATG
>JAQTMA010000409.1 GCA_028714615.1 Anaerolineaceae bacterium
AAATCTTCAGCGCCGAAGATCAAGGCTTGCAGGCGCGGGTCAGCCTGAGCGATCTCTTTGAGGTTGACCACCCCGAGTGCATTCTCGATTAATACCAGGATAGCCATCTCTCCTCCAGGCCAGGCATTAGCAAGCTCGTACTCTGCCAATCGCTGGCTAACCCAGCGCACTTGATCCGCACCAGTCACCTTGGGAACGACGATCCCATCGGGACGGCCGGGTAAAACTGTAATCAGGTCATCGGCTTCCATGCCAGATCCAACTGGATTGATCCGCACCAGGCGCTCCGAGCGGCCAAAATCCAGAGTTTGCAGAGCCTCGAGAATGGTGGTACGTGCGTCAGGCTTACGATTGAATGCTACCCCGTCTTCGATATCCATGATGATGCTGTCGACGCCCAGCCCGGTAGCCTTCTGGATCTTGTGCATGTCATCCCCAGGCATATATAGTAGTGCTCGTCTTCCGCGCATTTCACCTCCCAGAACAGCTTTACAAATGAGCGTAGAAGAAAGATCGTGAAGACACAAAGAAGAGCTTAATGTATCTCTATGTCCTCTCTCCTTCTCTCTGAGTTCTCTGACGTAGGTTTTTTCTTGAATAGAACAGTGCGCTCGAGCTCGATCGCCACCATGCCATCGGGCTTGCGACCGGTATGCTTGAGGCGCACGATCCCGCAGTCAGGGTGGCTGCGAGATTCACGTTTCTCCAATACCTCGGTCTCCACATAAAGGGTATCCCCATGGAAGAGCGGGTGGGGGTAAACGACGTGGTCATAGCTAAGGTTAGCGATGACGGTTCCCTCAGTCAGCTCACTGACCGTCAATCCCACTGCCAGGCCCAAGGTGAAGATGCCGTTGACGATGCGCTGCCCAAATTGGGTGTGTCCGGCAAAATCCGCATTCAAATGCAACGGCTGGGTATTCATGGTCAGGCTGCAAAACAAAACGTTATCCATTTCCGTGATGGTGCGGCCATTGGCGTGCTGGATACGATCGCCGACGTTCAACTGTTCATAATATTTCCCTGCCACGGTCTATTCACCTCCAATCTGTACCAGAAACTGGTCCTTTTCTACCGCTTGCCCAATCGTAACCAGCAAACGGGTCACCCTCCCAGCGGTGGGAGCCTTGATGCGGATTTCCATCTTCATAGCCTCCAACAGCAGCAGCGTGTGACCTTTTTCGACCCGGTCGCCTTGGGTAATATTGATTGCGCGCACCTGGGCAGGCATGGGCGCGCGTACACTCCCTTCGCGGTCAGCCAGGATGGCGGATACGTGCGACGAGCGCGAGCCAGGCTTATCTAACCGGTAAGAACAACCATCCACCGAGATCCATTTTGAGCTGCCGTCATTAGCCCAGTATAACGTGACCGACCGTCCTGAGGTTTCCTTGATAGCTGCTAGGGAGAGCCGCAAACTCATCTGTCCGGGCTGTGAGTCCAGGATCTCTAACTGGTAGGGGTGACCGTCAACTAAGGCTTGGTATACCCCGGCCTTGCGTTCGACGGTAATTTCGTAGATCTGTCCACGGTTTTGATAACGGTAACGCATCTCTATCCTTATTCGTTCTTTTCTGTGGATTTTTTTCTCCGCGAACTCTGTATGAGAGCGATCATCGAAGGGTCACTTGTCTTCGCCGAACCGGAAGCCGTTAGCGATCTTCCAGGGATTGAACCGGTCGCGACCAGCCTCCGCCCTGCCAATACCTGCAGACCCAGGTTGGACTGCCTGGAATTGGGTGAGGGCCGCTGCGGCAACTACTTCAGCGGGTAAGGTACATTGAGGAGGTTGCCAATCACCAAAGGTTTCTTCAACCCAGGTAGTGAAGACCTCAGCCGCCTGAAAAGTCGGATTGGCGAGCACATCTTGCAGGAAGGCATCGTTGTTGGGCAAACCGAGCAAAACGGTCTGGCGGAGCGCTGCCTGCATCTTGCGGAGAGTTGCCGGACGGTCTTCCGCCCAGGCGCTGATCTTGGCGATGAGCGGATCATAATGGATGCTGATCTCATCCCCACTGGTAAAGCCCGTGTCGACACGCACACCGGGTCCTTCCGGTTCAATAAAACGCAATAGTGGTCCTGTGGCGGGTAAAAAGCTGTTGGCGGGGTCTTCCGCATACAGGCGGCACTCGATTGCATGCCCGCGCTGGCGCAGATCGGCCTGCTCGAAGGCAAGCGCTTCCCCGGAAGCGATGCGAATTTGCCATTGCACCACATCCAGGCCAACCACCAGTTCCGTGATGGCATGTTCCACCTGCAGGCGGGTGTTCATTTCCAAGAAATAGAACTCGTGATTTTGTGGATCGACAATGAATTCGATCGTTCCTGCATTCAGGTAATGAACTGCTTTGGCTGCTGCCACCGCTACAGCACCCATGCGGGTTCGCATTTCCGCATCCAACCAGGGTGAAGGAGTTTCTTCGATAATTTTTTGGTGGCGGCGCTGTACCGAGCACTCACGTTCGAAAAGATGAAGGGTTTTCCCATGAGCATCTGCAAGAATTTGAAACTCGATGTGGCGCGCCTTCGGGATGTACCGCTCCAGGATCAGGTGGTCATCGCCGAATGCGTGCATAGATTCGCGCCGGGCAGCCGCCAGGGAATCGACCAATTCATCTGGATG
>JAQTMA010000410.1 GCA_028714615.1 Anaerolineaceae bacterium
AACAAAGACCCCGAAACCAGGCAGGTTTTCGGGGCAAGCACGCGCGATGAGACCAGAGCGGTCTCTTGGAATCCTTCTTTCATCCGGACTGTACCGTCGGCTCCGGAATCTCACCGGATCATGCGCGGTTGTGCGCTCGTGGGCTTCCCCTGCTCAGGGTTACCACCGATCGGGAATTGAGGCTTAAGCGCCTCTCACCCTGCCCCGAAGGTATGTGAATATAAAGTGAGTATATGCCCACTCGGGCAGCGTGTCAATATGGAAAAGGGATTGTGAAAAAGGCATGTGGGAAGGTGCTATGAGTTCTCTCCATTCCCACGTTGCCAAATCGTAGGCAACCCTGTTAATGTCCAGGTCGTGGTTGCCTGTCACCTCCGCAATGGTACCTGATCTACCTCCAGCCTGCTTGGAAGTCGGGGATTATTTTTTTCGTTCTCGCGCAGAGCCGCAGCGGCGCAGAGCCCCATGTGTGGGCACGGGGTTCGGTTCCAGGATGGTTGATACCCTGTGTACGGGCACGGGGTTGGGCTCCAGGATTTTGAGCGTTCATCCCAACCCCGTGCCCCTACCCCACGGATTTTCCGGGATGATTGAAATCCCGTGTACGGGCACGGGGTTGAGTTCCAGGATTTTGGGGGTTCATCCCAACCCCGTGCCCCTACCCCCATGGCATTTCGGGGATGGTTGATATCCCATGTACGGGCACGGGGTTGAGTTCCAGGATTTTGGGTGTTCATCCCAACCCCGTGCCCCTACCCCACGGAATTTCGGGGATGGCTGATATCCCGTGTACGGGCACGGGGTTCGGTTCCAGGATTTTGGGCGATCATCCCAACCCCGTGCCCCTACCCCCACCGCGCATCGGGAGGGTTTTCCCAAACAGAGACGAGGACATGGAATGGCGGTGATGTTCTCGCGCAGGGACGCGGAGGCGCAGAGGAATATTAATCATTTTTTCTCTGCGTCCCTGCGGCTCTGCGCGAGAACGAATGAGCAATCTCCCCCTCCCAAACGATGCGGGGTTAATCCACTGGCACTTCGCGGAAATCCGTGGCTAGATGATTCAACACGCCAAGGCCTGGTCCAGATCCGCAAGGATATCCTGAACGTTTTCCACTCCCACCGAAAGTCGCACCAGCCCATCGCTGAGGCCCATGCGCAAGCGCGCTTCTCGCGGTACATTGTAATGGGTCATGCTGGCCGGGTGCTCGATCAAGGTATCGACATTGCCCAGGCTGACTGCCAGAGTGGCGACCTTGACGTGGTTCATCAGCGACTCACCGGCTGCAAAGCCGCCTTTTACCTCAAACGAAAGCATCGGCCCGAAACTGAACATCTGCCGGCTAGCCACTGCATGCCCCGGATGAGATGGCAACCCGGGGTAGTAGACTTCAGCCACTTTGGGGTGCTGAGCCAGGTACTGGGCAACTGCCATCGCATTGGTATTGTGGCGTTCCATGCGAATTTCGAAAGTTTTCAAGCCAATGTTGGTCAACCAGGTATCGAATGGGCTGGGGGAGCTGCCGAGAATCTTCAACAGCTTGGTCAGGTCCTTCTTGACCCAATCGACGTGCGTGCTGACCGCGACCCCACCCACCACCAGCCCATGTCCCGAAAGATACTTGGTAGTGGAGTGAATGACAACATCTACACCCAGGCTCAGCGGGCGCTGGCAAAACGGGGTAGCAAAGGTATTATCCGCCATGACCCAGGCGCCGTAGCGATGCGCAACCTGGGCCAGGTGTGCCAGGTCGACGATGTTCATGGTGGGATTCGCCGGCGATTCGGCATAAGCCAGGCGTGCGTCCGGGTGGGCAGCGAAGGCTGCTTCCCAGGCAGCAGGCGTGGGATCTTTGAGCCAGACGGTCTGGATCCCGTAGCGCGGGGCGATCTCAGTCAGGAAGGTATAGCTTCCGCCGTAAATGGCTTCTTGGGCGATGATCGTGTCGCCCGCCTGGGCGCAGGTCAGCAGGCAGGTGGTGACGGCTGCCATCCCCGTGGCGAAGACCTGGCCTGCGACCAACTCGCCTGGGTTCTGTTGCGGTTGGGCGCGCAACAAGTCCAGTCCTTCCAGCACGGCCACTTTCTCCGCGAGTTGCTCGTAATTGGGATTTCCCAGCCGGGTGTAAATGTAGCCCGGCTCCTCCCCTTTCCAGATGGCCACGCCTGTGGCGACGTCCGGATAGCTAAATGTAGAGGTCTGGTAGATGGGGGTAACGTGAGCGTGCTTGGGGTTATTCCCTTCTGCGACGTGGTTGACTAACGTGCCGATTCCGTGTTCGGGATTGATTTGGCCCATTCATTTTCCTTATCGGTCGATGTATGAAGATCACTGTTGGATTAGTGTGATTATAAACGATTATTCGCACTAACCCCGGTGTTCCAGGCTCCTGCCAACCAGGTTTTCAAATCTGCGTTGACAGCCCCCCCTTCCTCTGGTATGCTTACCCCGCGTCCGGGTGGGACCGGCGCGGCAGAATCCTTCGAACCCCGCCAGGTCCGAGAGGAAGCAACGGTTAGGAGGCCATTCTGGGCGCCGCCGGAAAACCTGCCCGGACGCATGTGCACAT
>JAQTMA010000411.1 GCA_028714615.1 Anaerolineaceae bacterium
ACCTGGCGCTGGTGACCGGCGGCGCCAGACGTGTGGGGCGAGCTGTTGCTCTAGAGCTAGCCCGCCAGGGCTACGCCATTGCCCTACACTATCACCAGTCCATCCAACAAGCGGAGCAGACTGCCGAAGAAATTCGAGGTTTGGGGGCCTCGGTTACGCTGTTCCGGGCGGATCTCTCCGATGCTGAACAGGTTCGGGCGCTGTTCGCCGGTGTGGCGAGCTTGCCCAACACGCTGCGCATTCTGGTGAACTCGGCTGCGGTGATGCTGCGAGCAGACTTGTTGACCATATCTCCGGAGGAGTGGGATACAACCCTGGCGCTCAATCTACGCGCGCCGCTGCTGGCAGCTCAATCGGCTGCGCCATTGATGCACTCTGGCGGGTTGATCATCAACATTACCGATGTAGGCGCCCGGCGAGCCTGGACGGGTTTCCCGGCGTATACCGTTAGCAAGGCTGGTCTGGAAGCGCTCACGCGCCTCCTGGCGCGCGCCCTGGCGCCGAAAATCCGGGTCAATGCTATTGCGCCAGGACTCATCCTGCCATCCGGACAGTTGTCTGAGGCAGACTGGCAGCGCCTGGTCAACCGGGTTCCTTTACAGCGAGCTGGCTCTCCTGAGGAGATCGCTCAGACGGTTGCCTTTTTATTGCACAACGAGTATATTACCGGACAGACCCTCGTCGTCGATGGTGGGTATCAGATGGTGTAAACCTGATGAAACAACCTCCTGCTTCCAGTTCTCCTCTGCTGCTCTTTCTGCGCCTGACCCGGCCGGTTTTTTTGTTGGGGGGGTTCCTGATGTATGCATTAGGAGCCGGCATTGCTCACTACCTGGGCGCTCCCCTCAATTGGACCGCCTTTTGGGTGGGGCAAGGGTGTGTCACCTTGCTGCAGTTAAGTGCGCAGTACCTGAATGAATACTACGATGCCACGGTTGACCGGGAGAATCCCAACCGGACATTCTTCAGCGGCGGGAGCGGTGTTGGTGGAGATGTGGGTCTGCCGCAGCGGGTGGCCTTAATGGCGGCTTTCGCTTGTCTGTCAGTAGGCGCGGTGTTGGTAGTGCTGCTCTACAGCAGCCATTTGCTCACGCCGCCGCTGGCTGTGATTCTGTTCCTGGCGTTTGTCCTCTCTTTTTCTTACTCTGTGCCACCCATGCGCCTGGTCAGCAGCGGGTATGGCGAGCTAACGGCTTCGATCCTGGTGGCCAATCTGGTTCCCGCCTTTGCCTTTCTGCTTCAAACCGGGAGTTTTCACCGCCTGTTGGCCATGACGACCTTCCCTCTCACTGCCCTCCACCTGGCGATGCTTATCGCCTTCTCACTCCCGGATTACGCCATCGATAATAAATATGGCAAGCGCACGGTACTCATCCGCCTGGGCTGGCAGCGCGGGATGGTGCTCCACAACGTGCTTATCGTGCTGGCCTACGTTCTGCTGCTGCTCGCGATCTTCCAGGGCATGCCTTGGCGTCTGGCTTGGCCAGGGTTCCTATCCCTACCCTTGGGAGGGTACCAGATCTGGCGGATGAACCAGATTGCCAACGGCGCCCCACCTCGCTACTCGCTCCTGACCTTTACGGCTGTGACCTTGTTTGCCCTTACCGCCTACTTTTTGGCTTTTTCTTTCTGGACCGGTTAACCGATGCCGGAATTCTTGAGCCTTCTGCCCCCGAGCGAAGCGTTGGGGTTGATGCTACGCCGGTTACCAACATCTCAACCGGATGTGGAGGAGATCGATACTGCTGCCGCCCTCAACCGCATCCTGGTGGAAGATATTCATGCTACAGAAGCCCTGCCGGCTTTCACCCGTAGCACCGTAGACGGCTACGCGGTCATTGCGGCGGATACGTTTGGTGCGAGTGATAGCTTGCCGGCTTATCTGGCCCTGGTTGGGGAAGCGCCGATGGGCAGTGAACCGGATTTTGTTCTTACGCATGGGCAAGCAGCCGCCATCCATACCGGTGGAATGCTGCCAGGCGGCGCCGATGCTGTCATGATGTTGGAGCATACCCAGCTTGTCCGCCCTGATGAGCTCGAGGTCATGCGCCCGGTTGCCCATTTGGAAAATGTGATAAGGGCCGGTGAGGATCTGCAGCCTGGAGACCTGGCGCTCAGCGCTGGGGAGCGCCTGCGCCCTGCTGAGATCGGTGGGCTGATGGCGCTCGGCCTGACGCGCGTTCGCGTAGCCCGCCAACCCCGGGTGGCGGTGCTGTCTTCAGGGGACGAGGTAACGCCCCCGGATGTCCCTCTGTGGCCCGGGCGAGTGCGCGATGTCAACAGCTATTCGCTCTCGGCTTTGGTGGAGCAAGCCGGAGGGATACCGCGCCGGTACGGTATCCTACCTGACCAGGCAGACGTCTTGCAGGCAACCCTCGGCCGGGCGCTGAGCGATTGCGATATGGTGGTCGTCACAGCGGGGTCTTCGGCCAGTGCGCGAGATTTAACCGCTAGTGCGATCCAGGCGTGCGGCGCTCCGGGTGTGCTGGTGCATGGAGTTAATCTACGC